>DATHTS010000729.1:0-1923 GCA_035462935.1 Pyrinomonadaceae bacterium | reverse complement strand
CGCAACAGCCGGTTGTGCCATTTCTTGCCTCTTTTGTGTTAAAGTTTTGTATAAATTCCGCCGCCGTTATTGTAAGAATTTCCAGAGGTTGTGTCAATAAGTTTTTTATGAAAACCGAATTCGGGTTTATCGAAAATCTGAGAAATAAATTGTCAAATCGAAAACTTCCGCCCGGCATTCGCGTCGGAATCGGCGACGATGCGGCGGTTTTGCCGAAAGATTCGGAAACCGATTTGGTAATAACGGCTGACTTGTTGATTGAGGAAATTGATTTTCGTTTGGAATGGACAAAGCCTGAATTTATCGGACATAAAGCGCTGGCTGTTTCGCTTTCGGATATTGCCGCGATGGGCGCAAAACCTGTTTGGGCGATGCTTTCAATCGGGATTCCCGAGAAAATTTGGAGAAGCGATTTTGTCGAAAAATTTTACGAAGGCTGGTTCGCTCTGGCGAAAAAATTCAACGTCGAACTCATCGGCGGCGACGTTTCAAAATCGCCCGACAAAATCGTGATTGATTCGATTGCCGCGGGCGAAACGCGGAAAGGAAAAGCCGTTTTGCGCTCAACTGCGAAAGCCGGAGATTTGATTTTTGTTACGGGAAGTTTAGGCGGCGCGGCGGCTGGTTTAAAGCTTTTGGAAACGGGCGAAAACTATGAAACTTCAGAATATAAAAATTTAATTTTGCGCCAATTAAAACCTGATCCGCAAACGGAAATCGGGCGGATTTTAGGCGAGAAAAATCTGGCAACTTCAATGATTGATCTAAGCGACGGTTTATCGAGCGATTTATTTCACATCTGCCGCGAATCAAATGTCGGAGCGGAAATTTTCGCCCACAAAATTCCCGTCGAATCTGAAATTTCAAATTTCAAATTCCAAATTGACGAGCTAGATTTCGCTTTGAACGGCGGCGAAGATTTTGAGCTGCTTTTTACGGTTGATCCAAAAAAAATTTTTGAGCTTGAAAACGAGCTGCAAAATCATAGAATTTCCCGTATCGGAAATGTAACGGCAAATAAAGAAATAATTGAGCTTATAGAAAATGAAAAACCTCGAATTTTACAGCCCGAAGGTTTTCGTCATTTCTGAAAAAAAAATTGCTTCTTTTAAAGTTTTTTCAAAAAAGCCTTGACAAGCCATTTTGACCTGTGCTAAAAATCTCAACTGTTTCCCAAATTGGAAACTAGAAATTTAAGGAGATAATTTTGTGATTCAAAATTGGATATATACAAACCTGAGAACGATTGACTCGCCCGCCGGGAAACAGATGCGGTTCGGAAGGAGTCTGTCTGCAAGTTTTTGTACCATTTTTGAAAATTCAAATTATCAACCGAAACTCGGCGGCTTAGACCGCACGGAGAAAAGTTTTTAATAAAGCGGGAGCGGCTTCGTTTCCGCTCCCAAAGCATAAAAATTTAGCGGGTTTTCAGTAAAGAAGACTCAAAATTGTTTTAGGAGCGGTGACGCAAGTTTCTCTATGAGACTTAAAAAGTTGCCGCTCCTTTTGTTGTTTTCACTGTTGTTTGACAACTGAATAACCGAAATTAGTTTGGAAGTTTCGCCCTTCGCGCGCGAAGATGCGGCGAGAGGCGAAATTATCCGAACCAAATAGAAAAGGCAGAGAGTTTGGAAAGATTTTCTTCTTGCGTTAAAACTTTGGCGAGTTCCGAAAGAAGAAAATCTTATGCGACTTATTCGGGCACAATTGCGTCCGAAGTCTGTCTATCTCTCTGCCTTTTTTATTTTTGCACAGAATTTTTTATTTTTCACGTTTTTGTTTTTAACCGTTACCCACCCGCTAACGCAGGTGGCTCTAATCTTTCAAGCATCGGTCGCCGTCGGTAAGGCAAGCAGTCTGTAAAACTGTGGCGGTTTACGCTTTGGAGGTTCAAATCCTTCCCGATGCACCAAGCTTGATTTC
>DATHTS010000728.1:0-4169 GCA_035462935.1 Pyrinomonadaceae bacterium | reverse complement strand
GTCAGCAATTCTTCCCAATTAAAGAAATTTCCTGAAGAAATGGCGCAGAGAATGGCGCAGTTTCAAATGATGCAGGCAAGCGGCGTTCAGCCTCCGCAAGGCGCTCGTCCTCCGCAGCAAAATCAAGGTCAGGGACAAACACCGCCCGCTCAGCCCGGTCAAGGCGGCGGAATGCGCGGCGACATTAATGAAATGTTCGATCGTTTGCCGGTCGTTACGCTGGCTGATTTGAAGGCGGGCGATATGATTGCCGTCTCCAGCACTAAGACCGATGATCCGAGCCGAGTTACGGCAATAAGACTTCTGGCTGGCGTCGAGCCTTTTTTGAAAATGCCGCAAATGCCGGGAGGTCGCCCCGGACAGGGCGGGGTAAATTCCAACTTTAGCATTCCCGGATTAGACGGACCTGATTTTCCGTAAAAATCCCAACTTTTATTATTGGAGCGCAGGCATTTAGTTTGCGCTCTTACAATTACTATTAACTTTTCGACAGGTAGGTATGAAAAACTTAAAAGCGATACTTTTTATTACACTAATAACATTATTTATAAATTCCAATATTTTTGCCCAGCAAATGGGAAGTTTGGGCGGTCAAGTAGTTGACACGCTTGGAGCGGCTGTCGTTGGCGCGACTGTTATTGTGGTTGACGCAAACGGCAAAGAGAGAAGCGTAACCACCAATCAAAACGGCGAGTTTACTATGACGGGACTGGTGCCGGGAAAATACATTGTTCGCGTCGCCGCCGAAAACTTTGGTCTTTACGAAAACACGGAAGTAACAATTACTGCCGGAGCGCGTGAAGAGTTAATTCCCGTTTTGACAGTTTCCGGCGTTGAGGAACAAGTAGAAGTTTCGGTTGCAAATCAGGTGAACACCGACCCGGACAGCAATCTGAGCGCGACCGTTTTGAAAAACGAAGATCTGGAAGCTCTGCCCGACGATCCGGAAGAACTCGAAGCCGCGCTGCAAGCATTGGCTGGAGCTTCGGCAGGACCGACGGGCGGACAAATTTACATTGACGGTTTCACAGGCGGACGAATTCCGCCGAGGGAAGCGATCCGGGAAATCCGCATTAACCAAAATCCGTTTTCGGCAGAATATGACCGTCTGGGTTTCGGGCGCATCGAGATTTTGACCCGACCCGGTATGGATAAGTGGCGCGGTTCGGCATTTTTTAATTTTAACGACGATATTTTTAACGCCCGCAATCCTTTCGCCGATAATCGCGCGGACAGGCAAACCAAATTTTACGGCGGAAATGTTTCCGGTCCGATTGTGAAGGGCAAATCATCGTTTTTCCTCGATGTCAGCAACCGGCAGATTGACGAAGGCGCAATCATCAATGCCTTAGTTCTTGATCCGAATTTCAACATCGTGCCGTTCAGAGAAGAATTCACCCGTCCGACGCGGCGTTTTTCAATCAGCCCGCGTTTTGATTATCAAATCAACACGAATAATACGCTGGTTGCGCGCTACTCCTTTACACAATCTACAAGAGAAAATGTGGGAATCGGCGACTTTTCGCTTCCGACGCGCGCTTATGAAACGACTAATACGGGTCATGATATACAGTTGACCGAAACGATGATTATCAACCCGAAGACGATTAACGAAACCCGGTTTCGATATGAAAATGATAGCAGCGAGCAGGTCGGCGACAATACAATCCCCACCATCAGTGTTTCAGAAGCGTTTGTCGGCGGCGGAGCGCAGGTCGGTTTCGGTTTTAACCGTCAAAATAACTGGGAACTGCAAAATTACACAACGACCAGTTTAGGGGCGAATAACAGTCACGCTGTTAAGTTTGGCGCTCGCGTGCGCGGAATAACACTGAAAAATCGCTCGGAATCAGGTTACGGCGGAACTTTTACTTTTACCGGGTTTGCCAGCCAAAACGATCCGTTTGATATAAACGGCGACGGATTTGTTTCTTCGATTGAGCAGTATCGCGCCAGAGTTATGGGGGCAACCGAAGCACGCTATAATCCGAATCAATTCAGCATCACGTCGGGAAATCCTGAAGCGAGCATTTCGCAATACGATGTCGGCGCTTTTATCACGGACGACTGGCGTTTTAGTCCGAAATTAACTTTGAGTTTCGGTTTGCGCTACGAAAATCAGACAAACATTAACGACAACTTTAACTTCGCGCCGCGTTTCGGCTTTGCTTATTCGCCCGGCGCGGGCGGAGCGCGTCCGCCGAAAACCGTGTTTCGCGGCGGTTTCGGAATCTTTTATAACCGATTCGGCGAAAGCTTGGTTTTGAACGCCGAGCGTCTGGACGGGTTTAGTCAGCAGCGTTACATCGTTACAAATAATCCGGGAATTTTAGGACAGCCGATTTTCACGCTGGATGGTGTTGCGAATGTTCCGACTGCCGCGCAGCTTGGAACGGTGTTACCGTTAAGCAGTATTCCGCAGCGGATTGATCCTAATCTGCAAGCGCCCTACACAATTCAAGGCGCGTTCGGCGTTGAAAGACAATTGCCTTACAACGTAAATTTATCGCTTTTCTATGTCGCATCGAGAAATTTGCATCTGCTTCGCAACCGCAACATCAATGCGCCGGTTTGTCCGACGCCTTTGACTTGCCCGACAAACCAGCAGCAGGTTCAGTTATTGCGCCCCGATCCGACGCAGGGCAATATCTATCAATATGAATCGAGCGGTGTTTTTAATCAGCAGCAGTTGATTGTTAATTTCCGAACATTTTACAGCCCGAATCTCTCGCTCTTTGGAAACTACCGGCTCGGTTGGGCAAAAAGCGATACCGATAGTTTCGGCGGATTCGGCGGATTCGGCGGCGGCGCGGGCGGATTTCCGTCTTACAGCTATGATTTAAGCGGCGAATACGGCACGTCGGCGTTTGATATTCGGCACAATCTGTTTTTAGGCGGCAACATTCGTTTGCCGTGGGCTTGGGGAATCAGCTTAAATCCGTTTATCATTGCCCGCTCGGGAAGCCCGTTTAACATCGTAACCGGGAGAGATACCAATCTCGATTCCGTATTTACCGAACGCCCGACTTTTGCCCAATTAAATGCGGCGTGCGTCCAGCGCGGATTGAACAATGATTTTTGCGACATCGGCAATGTTGCCGATCCGAATGCTATTATCCCGCGAAATTTCGGTCGGGGACCGGGTTTCTTTTCTGTAAATCTTAATATCAGTAAGAACTTCGGTTTCGGCAGCGCACCTCAGACTGCATCCACGCAAGGCACGGGACAGCAAAGACCGCAAGGCGGCGGCATTCCCGGAGCGGGCAGAGGAGGTCGTGGCGGTGGTGGAGGCGGTGGTCGCGGCGGAATGGGCGGAATGGGCGGAGGCGAGACTCGAAGTCCGTATAACCTGAACGTCGGTATCAGAATTTCCAATTTGTTTAATACGGTTAATGAAGGAAATCCGATTGGAAACTTAAACTCGCCGTTTTTCGGTCGTCCCGCTTCTACTGCCGGCGGATTCGGTTTTGGCGGCGGCGGTTCTGCCGAGCGGCGAATCGAACTGCAAACCCGTTTTAGCTGGTAGTTTTTACAAAAGAAATGCGAAAGGTGAAGGTAGAACCTTTTTTCTTCATCTTTCGTATTTCTACGCAGCTTCCCCAAATTTCGGTTTTTAGGAGAATTTATGAAAAAATATTTGGTTGCAATATGTATTGCGGTGCTGTCGTTTTCCGCTTTTGGTCAGGATAAAAAACAATCGGGCAAGGAAAACGAAAAAGCGAAAACGGCTGTTTTAGCAGATAATAAAAACGCCGCGCCGCTCGATTTAGCAAAAGCGACTTTAGCTGCGCACGGCGGCGATAAGCTCAAAAATATGAAAACGCTGGTCGTTCGCGGCACGGCTGATATTTCCGGCTCGCCGACGATGACTTTTCCCGCTACTTTTGCGACCGTCTTTGCCGGAGACAAATATCGTCTTGAATTAATCAATGCGATGCAGCCTTTCAAACAGGTTTACGACGGGCAGCAAACCTTCTCGTCAATGAATAACTTCTATCTGCCGCCGATTAACCGGCTCGGTCTGCCGCTTTTGCAGAAAATCGAAGCCGAAGGCTTTACCGTTTCGGCGGTGTCGGAGAAAAGCAAAAAGAAAGGCTTTCGCATCACTTCGCCGGAAGGTTACTTCACCGATTTTTTTATTGATGATAAAACCAAGCAGATTAAAAGCT
>DATHTS010000727.1:0-2462 GCA_035462935.1 Pyrinomonadaceae bacterium | reverse complement strand
ATTTTGCCCGATACCGTGATTCGATTCACGAAGATTTACAACGGAAACTGCCTTATGAAATCCGCGGACATTCGACAAATTTTTTCTTATACAATGAAGAAGACAATTCTCTGATTCCGACGGAAATCGAAAGCGGTTTGGTTAATCACCGCGTTGAAATTTTTACGATTCGCAATTTTTTTCTCGATTACCTCAGTTTTGATATTACCCAACGAATCGAGCCTGCCGATTGGCTGACGTTTCCCGAACAAAAACTGCGGACGCTGGCGTCGGGCGGGGTTTATTATGACGAAATAGGCTTGCGGGAAACGCTCCAGAGATTCGCCTTTTATCCGCGAGACGTTTGGCTTTATCTGCTCGCTTGCGGCTGGAACAGGATCGGACAGGAAGAGCATCTGATGGGACGCGCCGGTTTTGCGGGCGATGAAATCGGCTCGGCGATCATTGCCGCCCGGCTTGTGCGCGATTTGATGCGGCTTTGTTTTTTGATGGAAAAGCGATTCGCGCCTTATCCGAAATGGTTTGGAAAAGCGTTTTCACAACTCGATTGCGCGGAAGATTTATCGCCTGCTTTCAAAAAAGCTTTGTCGGCAGAAATCTGGCAGGAACGTGAAAAGCATCTGGTAAAGGCGTATGAATACGCCGCGGAAATGCACAATAATTTAAAAATTACCGAGCCGCTGACAGCGAAAGCAGGCGATTTTTTCGGTCGCCCTTTCCGAGTGATTCATCTGCACGGGAAATTCGCCGACGAGATTTGCAAACAAATTACCGATCCGACAGTCAAGCGAATCGCTGAAAGAAAGCTCATCGGCGGAATTGACCAGATCAGCGACAACACGGATATTTTGTCCGATCCACAATGGAGAATGATTCTGCGAAAATTGTATGAGTGAATTTTAGAAGGAGAATTTTTTAAAAAATATGAGTCAGGAAACACAACCGATCAGAATAGAAACGGGCGAAGAAGTAGCGTTGGAATTGATGAAATTCATCGCCGAAAAGGAGAACAGGCAGTTAGCGCCGGAAGAAATCCGCGATTATTATCTGGATTTATTTATCGAATGCGCTCAGGCGGTTTATCACGGCGAGAGAATTGCGTATGAATAACAAATGTTTGAGCCGCCTGTAAAAGTCGCGTTTTTGATGCGTGAGTTCCAACCGGATTGGTTTGTCGCGGGCGGCTGGGCGATTGATTTATTTCTTGGAAAGGAAACTCGCCCGCACGAGGATATTGAATTTGCGATCTTCCGCCGCGACCAGTTTGAATTGCAGAATTATCTTCAAGGCTGGAGTTTGAGAAAAGTTGTGAACGGTGAATTATCCGAATGGAAGAAGGAGGAATTTTTAGAGTTGCCGGTTCACGAGATTCATTGTTTTAGCGAAACGGCTGAACCGTATCGGCTGGAAATTTTATTGAATGAGACAAAAGGAAAAGATTGGATTTTTCGGCGCGATAAAAGAATTACAAAACCGATTTCAAAATTATTTTTGACCACCGAATCCGGCATAAAATTTTTGCGCCCTGAAATTGTTTTGCTTTATAAATCGAAAAATCCGAGAGAAAAAGACGAGCGGGATTTTCAGACGGCAGTAGAATTTCTTGATTCGGAAAGCAAAGAATGGCTTAGAAATTCGCTTTCGGTTTGTTATTCAGGGCACGATTGGCTGAAAACCCTTCAAAAAATATGAACGAAGAAAATATTATTAATTCTTCCAAAGCGCCCGAACCCGTGGGACTTTACCCGCACGCGCGGCGCGTGGGAAATCTTTTATTTTTATCGGGCGTCGGACCGCGCGAACGTGGAACGAAGAAAATTCCGGGCGTCGAACTCGATGAAAACGGCGAGATTCTTTCTTATGATATTGAAACGCAGTGTCGCTCGGTTTTTCAAAACGTCCGCTTTATCTTAGAAGAAGCCGGTTCTACTTGGGAGAAAATCGTGGACGTGACGGTTTTTCTCACGAATATGAAGGATGATTTTCCGACCTACAATCGGATTTACGCCGAATATTTCAAAGAAAATCTGCCGTGCCGGACGACTATCGAAATCAGCAAACTGCCGACGCCAATTGCGATTGAACTGAAAGTTATCGCCACGATGGATTGAACTTTTCGCCCTGAAGGGAACATTGCCCCGGTTTGAGGCGTATTTTGGTCAAATTAAATTTTGGAGAATTATCATATGCACAGAAAAATTTCGGCGCTCCTCGCAATTTTGTTTTCTCTCGTTTCCGCATCTTCGGCACAGGAAATCAAGGGAAAATGGGCTGGCGCGTTTGAAGCCGAGGACGTTTTCGCGGCGATTAGGCTCAATTTTGACGAAAAGAAAATCGTTCTCAGCTTTGGCGGCAGCGAAAGACCGGGCGCGATTAAAAACTTGCGGTCGGAAAACGGCAAAATCGCTTTCGACGCCGAACTCAGACCGGGGGCGCGATTTTCCGGCAGGCTCGATGCCGAC
>DATHTS010000726.1:0-4592 GCA_035462935.1 Pyrinomonadaceae bacterium | reverse complement strand
CGGTCAATCAGGAATTAAGAAAAAGCCGCGAAATCAGCGAGCAGCAGGATCAGACGATTCGCCGGCTTGAAGAAAGACTCGGACAAACCAGCGACCAGATCGGCGAGCTCGACAAAAGCAATAAGGATATTATCAAAACCGTCTCGCTCGCGCCGAGCCTGCGCGTCGAATACGGCAACGGCGTTGGATTGATTGTCGGCGTGTATGATCTGGTTGACCGCCGAAACGGGAAAACGCTTCGCTATCCCGACCCGCAAGCCTTTCAGCCCGATCCATACGAGCAAGCCCCCCCGATGGAAGAAGGCATCACGGAAGTTCCGCCCTCGCCGCAGGGTTTGACGACCGAGGGAAACGGAACCCCGATTGAATATGATTTTATCGGCACGGCTTTTCACGTCGGCGGGGGTTATATCATCACTAATCGCCACGTTGTTCAGCCTTGGGAGGAAGATGATCTGGTCAAGCAAATGATGCAGGAATCTAACGGTCGCGCCCGCGTTAAACGCCTGATGATTTATTTCCCGAATATGCCGCAGCCGATTCCGCTGAAAATCCGCCAACTCGACAGCCGCGAAGATTTGGCAATCGGAACGATTGACCCGAACAGCGTTTCGCCCGACATTCCCGTTTTGCCGGTAGATGTTAATTCGGATGCCGTGCAGGTCGGCAAAACGGTTGTTTCAATGGGCTATCCGAACGGACCTGATCGCCTGCTGGCGATGGTTGACGACGCGGAAGCGCGCATCATCAATTCCCGTTTCGGCGGCTCGCGGCAGGCATTGATAAATTATATGTCGCAAAACCGGAAAATAGTGCCTTTGACCACCCAAGGCGCGATAACGGATTTGGACAATCGCCGCATCGTTCACGACGCGAAAACGGCGGAAGGCGGTTCGGGCGCGCCTCTGTTCGGGCAAACCGGAAAAGTCATCGGCGTAAATTTCGGCGTCTTCACCGAAAGCACCGCGGCAAATATGGCTGTGCCGATTCGCTTTGCCATCGAATTATTGAAAAAAGCCGGCTGGAAATCTTTGGAAGAAGCCCAGCTTCAAGCAAATCAACCGACGCAGACGGCGAGCGCGAATACCAATTCGGTAGTTACAAAAAACAACAATTAATTTCAAGAAAGATGGATAATCTTGTTTTCTCCAATATGCTTCACCGCCCGGCGCGAACGATTGTCAGCATTCTGGGCATTGCCGTCGGCGTTTTGCTGATTGTCTTTACCATCGGTTTGACAAACGGAACGATGCGCGAGCGGGCGCAGCGCGAGGCGAATGTCGGCGCGGAGATTATGTTTCGCGCTTCGGGAACGCTCGGAATGAGCGGCTCGGAATCATTTCGTTTGCCGGTTGAGTTAAAAAAGGAAATCGAAAAAGTCGAAGGCGTGCAGGCGGCGGTTCCGATTGCTCAAAACACCGTTTCGACTGACGATAACAATACGGGAAGCCGCCTGATTGATGGCGTAAATTTTGATGAATACGCGCAGATTGTCGGCGTTCACATTATCGAAGGTCGCAAATTTAATGAAACGGGCGGCGAAGCGGTTATTGATACCGGCTGGCAAAGACAAAAAAGCATAAAAGTCGGCGACAAACTTAAACTTTACGAGCGCGATTTTACAATTGTCGGGACATATGAGCCAGCCGCCGGAGCGCGCGTTAAAATCCCGCTCAATGTTATGCAGGAGCAGCTCGGCGGCGAGGGAAAGGCGACGGCGTTTCTGGTAAAAATCAGGGAAGGTTTTACGGAAGAAACGGTTGCCGAACGGCTTCACACGCGATTTCCCGACAATCAAATCCTCCTGACCAAAGACCTCGAAGAGCTTTATTTATCGAGCATTCCGGCAATGAACGTTTTTCTGAACGTAATTATCGGAGTGGCGGCGGTAATTTCCGCGCTCGTCATTTTGCTGACCATGTATACGACCGTCACCGAAAGAACGCGGCAAATCGGGATTATGAAATCGCTCGGAATGAGCAACGCGCAAATCGCCTGGACAATTACGCAGGAAGCTCTCTTGATTAGCTTTTGCGGCGTTATCGGCGGGATTTTGCTAACGATAATTCTGCGTTTTCTTTTAAGTCAAATCACGACTCTCGAAGTTGAAATCAGCCTGCTTGTTTTGTTGATAACGCTGGTCGTCGGACTCATCGGCGGAGTTCTCGGCGCGTTGTATCCGGCGCTGAAAGCCGCGCGGCTGGATGCGGTCGAAGCCTTAAGCTACGAGTGATCAGATTCCAGATTCCAAATTTCAAATTCCAAATTTGAATACCATTCTTGCTAACCCTGAATCTGAAATCTGGAGTTTGAAACCAATCTGGAATTTGGAATTTGGAATCTGGAATTCTAAAAAAAATGGATAACAATTTACTAAAAAACACAAAGCTTTCCTTTATCGGCTGCGGCGTGATGGCTGAATCAATCGTTGCTGGGCTGCTGCGGCAAAATTTGGTTTCGCCCGAACAAATCGCCGCTTCGCATCCGCGAAAAAATCGGCGCGATGAGCTGAAAGTAAATTACGGCATTGAGGTTTTTGAGAGCAACGCCGAGGCGGTCGAATTTTTGCCGGAAGAAAATTCGATAGTCGTTTTGTCGGTCAAACCGCAACGCATCGGTTTAATTCTGGAGGAATTGAAAGGCGTCGTAAAAACCACGCAGATGGTCGTTTCTATCATCGCCGGAGCGAGAATCGAAACAATTTCTGAGGCTTTGAACAACAAATTGGTTATCCGCACAATGCCGAACACTCCGGCGCAAATCGCCGCCGGAATGACGGCTTGGACTTGCGCCGAAGCGGTTTCCGAAGCGCAGAGGGCGCAGATTAAAACTTTGCTGACGGCTTTGGGAAGAGAGCTTTATGTTGAAAATGAGCACCAGATTGATATGGCGACGGCGCTTTCCGCGACGGGTCCGACCTACATTTTTATGATGATGGAAGCGATGACCGACGCCGGCGTGCATCTCGGCTTTTCCCGCGAAGTCTCAAAGGAATTGGTGCAGCAGACAATGCTCGGCGCGACGCTTTTCGCCATCGAATCCAATAAACATCCGGCGGAGCTTCGCAACATGGTTACCTCGCCCGGCGGAACGAGCGCTGAAGCGATTTATCAAATGGAAAAAGGAAGCCTGCGAACCGTTTTGTCGAAAGCGATTTACGCGGCGTATCAGCGGGCGGTTAATTTGGGAAAGAGAAAATAAATTCTTGAGGAATTTATGATTAAAATTTCACCTGAAAGTCCAGAGAAAGCAATTCTTGAATTTGTTAAAAGTTGGATGAAGCTATTGGCTGAAAATCGGCTTGATGAGGCGTGTGTAATGATTGATGAGCCAAATTGCTACGGCATTGTGTGGACGCCGGAATTGATCATTGAAACAGTAAATGAAACCTTTAGCCCTGATACAATATTCTACGAGTATTTTCCTGAAGGTCCTATTTTTACTGATCCTTACAAACTCCCTGAACAAAAGAACAGAGAAGTTATAGAATTTGTTGATAAAAGCGGCTATGTTTTTGAATATGATATTCCGCTTAACGGTGAATGGAGTGATTTAACTGCTCAATTTGAATTTCTTAAAAGAGAAAATGGTTATGCTGTTATTTTACATGATTTGCATGTTATGTGAATCTGAAATTAAAAGTATAATAATTTATCGTTTTTCCCATTGACGACGCCCAGATTCAAGCGTTTTTCCGGCTGCAAGTATTTGGCGCTTGCTTTAATTAATCCGATTTTATAAAATCCAAATCTTTTATTTTGTTATGAAAAAATTAATTTTTATCCTTGCATTAAGTTTGCTTTTGTCCTCAGTTAATTTCGGGCAAACCCGAAAAGCGCGTCCCGTCGGTAAACCGGCTGTTAAAACAACATCCGCTCCGAAAAGCAAACCGGTCGTCAAGCGCGAGCCTGAGGCTTCCGCCGAAGAGCCTAAAATCGTCGGTTTAACCGTCGAGCGTTATGTCAACAACATCGAAGTAAACTCCGACGGCACTTCGGTGGAAACTTTGGAGATGCTTCAGCGGTTTCAGTCCGAGGCGGCAATCGAGGGTCTGAGCAAGTTCGAGCGTGTTTTCAACGGCGATTTGGAAACCGCCGAAGTGCTGGAAACCTATATTCTAAAAGCCGACGGAAAAAAGATCACTCTTCCTCCGACGGCGAGCTTTATCAAACCGACGCCGCAAGCCGAAGCCGCTCCGTCTTTTTCGTCGCTGAAAATGATCGAGATAAAGTTTGACGGTCTGGAAAAAGGCGACGCCGCTTATTTTAAAATCAGGCTGAAAACCGTCAAGCCGATGTTCGGCAATCATTTCGATACTCTGGAAATTTTGCCCGCGATTTATGAATGGAAATCGGCGGAAATCAATCTGACCGCGCCCGCCGATTACCCGATTTACGCGCAGGCTGTGGATTTTGAAGGCGGAAAGCTCCCGGTGGAAAACGGAAAACAGCGCTGGCAGTGGCGAAAGAATAATCTTCCGGCGCGGGAAATCGAAACGGGGATGTATGATTGGCTCAGTTTCAGTCCGCGCGTGGCGGTAACCAGCTTCAAAAATTTTGAGGAACTCGGCGCGGCTTTTTGGGCGGAAGCGA
>DATHTS010000725.1:0-3575 GCA_035462935.1 Pyrinomonadaceae bacterium | reverse complement strand
CAATTTCCGAAACAAAAAAACGCGGTAACATTTCTGCGTAATCGAGCAGTTCGGCAATATTTTTGTAAGATTCTTCTTTGTAAGCCATAAATCTGGCTCGAACAAAAATTTGGTGAATTGCGTAAAGAGCATGGTTATGTTTTTCATTTCTAATCATACTGTTTACACTGCCTTATTTAATAAAAGTTGCCATTGAAGTTAATCAAACAAGAATCTAACAAATTCACGAATGGAAAAAGCGGAAGGCGTCTCCCAATTCGTATTTGCCTGATTAAATCTTGCGTTTTCGCGTGTAAGTTTGCGTTGTTGCTCGATGAGCATTTTCCTTTGTTCCTCGATTTGTAATTTTTCCCTTTCTCTTGCGCGGTCAAGCCCGCCTTTGCGGATGAATTTGATGATTTTCGGCAATTCTTCCGCGTCGAACCAAACGCCGTGCTGCTTGCAAATGTCAATTATCACGCCCGAAGAACGCGCGAAATTATTGCGGTTCATCAATTGACAGCAATCCGGGCAGGGAACATACCGCACCGCCGTTTTATTTTCCGAATGTTTCTGCGCCATCACGCTCAAAACGGCGGCTTGGCTTTCATGATTGGCGCAGACGGTTTCAAAGGTATCGGCATCCGCCCAAACGCCGTCGCACTTCCGGCATTCGCGCAAGATCGTTTCGCCAATTTGCAGAAAATTCAAACTGATTCGACAGCGCGGGCAAGCGCCGGGATTTTTTTCGGCTTTGATTTCCGTTTGAACCGCCTTTTTGCCGCAATGCGAGCAGTGTCTGCTTCCCTGAAACATTAAGCCGAGACACGACGGGCAAGCCATCGTTTTCAAACGCGAATGGCAAAATAAACACTCGGTTTTGTCGCTGGAAACGCCCGCGCCGCAGTTCGGGCAATTTAGTGCTTCGATTTTCATTTTGATTTTTGATTGTTTGAAGGGATTTTATGATTGAAGTTTCCGAATCACGCTCTGACGCATTTCTTCGATAGGCGCTTCGAGTCCTGTCCAGATTTTGAATTGTTCCGCGCCCTGCGCGACGAGCATTTCAAGCCCGCCGATTGTCGGAATGTTGACGCTTTCCGCCTCGCGCAAAAAGCGCGTCTGTTGAGGATTATAAACCAAATCATAACAGAGAGAAACATTTTTTATTTCGTCAGCAAATGCCGGAGTTTCGTTTTCAAATTCGCCTTTCGTGCCGAGAGGAGTGGCGTTTACGAGAATGTCGAAATCATTAAAGTTCGTTGTTCGTTGTTGGTTATTCGTTGATAATTGCCTTAATTTAACTTGGAACTCTTCAGCCAGAGTTTTTGCTCTTTCTATGTTTCGGACGAAAATCATAACTTCCGCGCCTTCTTTTTTCAGCGCGTAAACACAGGCACGCGCCGCGCCGCCTGCGCCGAGAACGGCGACTTTTGCGTTTTTCAAATCGCGGAACGAATTTTTCAAAGGCTTGATAAAACCCTGCGCGTCGGTATTGTAACCGTAAAGCTTTCCGTTTTCGATTTTTACGGTGTTGACCGCGCCGATTTCCTGAGCCGTTCGGTCAATTTCGTCTAAATATTTGATTATTTCCGTTTTATGCGGAATTGTGACGGCAAAACCTTTGAAATTTAACTCGATTTCGCGCGTTTCCGGTTTGACCATCCGGCGCACAAACTCGTCTAAATTCCGCACCTGAAGCGGCACGAAAACAGCATTTAGCCCGCGATATTTGAACGCGGCGTTTTGCAAATACGGCGACTTCGAATAGCTCGTATTTCCGCCGATGATTCCGTAAACTTCGGTTTGCTCGTTTAATTCCCTGACGCGGTAAACTTCAATCATTTCCCGCGCCGTGATTTGTCCGGGCGCGGTGGCGCTTTTCTCGTCCAGCGCCGCGTAAGTCATAAACGCGCCGTGCGCCAAGCCCAGAATCCGCGTCCATTTTCCGGCTTCGCCCATTGCGATGGGGATAATTTGTTTGTTTTCGGATTTTGCTTTTTCGAGAAGTCTCCAAATGGGAATTGTGTTTGTAATTTCATCAGCTTGCGCGGCGATTTTAATTATTGCCGGATTAAGAAAATTTTTCTCTTCTGGTTCATCGTTATCGGCTTCTATTTCCTCGGCTAGCCTTCTAAAAGTTTCTTCTAAATCGATAACTTCACGAAGGAAATAATGTTCTGAAAAAATCAATTTCCTTCCTTTTAGTTTGAGTGCTAACTCTCTTTCTCGTTTTGCGTCGAATTTAGTTCCCCAAAAGTTAATGAACATCATATTCCAAAGTAATTTGCTGTGAATATCATATTCAAAATCTACATAATCAATATTCTTTAATTTTAAAATCTTTTCCCAGCCAGAATATCTGTATTCGGAATTAATACGATGTAATTCTCTTTCTTCGTCGTTTTTGTAAAGTCTTTTTGCCGGGGTTAAATCGGCATATTTGTTTCTAGGGCGAAATGTTGCGAGAAAAGGCTTTTCAAATTTCAAATTTGAAATTTTTTGTAAAGCCGATTCAAATTCGGTTGCTTCCAAACAATCAAAACGAATTTCAATAACATCCGCCAAGCTTTCAGCGCGTTTTATTTGTTCGATTAATTCATCGGCAGTTTCCGCACAAACGGAAACGCAGATTTTTCCGTCGTTCATCTTGATTCGGTAAGTCGCAGAAAAGGAGTTAAAAAGACGATCAGCAAGGCAATTACGGCAAACGCGCAGACGACCACGATGGCGGTTTTGCCGCTTTGTTTGACGGCAATTGCCGTTAAAGCCCACGCGATTGCCAGCGCATAAGCCGCAGCGTTTAATTTAAAGCGAATAATTCCGCCTAAAACTGTGGCGACGACAATCAGCAGACAAGCCAGAATCGTCGTTACCGAATCCGACGTTCTAATGCCGAAAAACAAAAGCGTAATAGTGAAATTTATAATGGTCGCAACCGTTACCCACCCGAAATAAAGATTAAATGGAACGCGGGCTAGAAAAGCTTCGGCGGTTGATTCCGTGTTCTGAAGATTTACATTTATAAAAGCGAGCGAGCCGAGCAAGACGAATATCAGGAGAAGGCTTACGGACATCATTTCGTAATGCCAGGCGTAAAGCCAGCTGCAGTTTGCCGCACAGCTTAAAATATAAGCTGTGCGGATTCTTTTAAAACGCGGGTTTTCCTTTTGCGCGGGAAAGACTTGGTAAATGCTGAAAAGAATTAAACCGAAATAAATCAAGCTCCAAATCGCAAATGCATAACCCGAAGGCGTTATAAACGTCGGGTATTTATCCGAAATCTCGCCCGTCGTCACATTTCCAATCTTGCCGCTCGTTGCCTGCCAATTAACGAAGATAACGCCCAGAGTCGCAATAACGACGAGGATTTGCTTTAGCCTTTCGGTCATAAAATTTATTTTGTCATAGATTCATATTTGAAAGAAGCTGCCGCATATAATTCATTGGATTTGCAGAAATTTACGTTTTCGTGCAAAAATTGCGGAAAACGTAAAGTTTTGTAAAGGAATCAAAGTTTCAGATAGCCGAATAGCGGCTTAAACGTTGAAAAGTTCGATTTGCCGGTTTTGTGGCATTCATATTGCCTATAAATT
>DATHTS010000724.1:0-4584 GCA_035462935.1 Pyrinomonadaceae bacterium | reverse complement strand
AATCGCCGCCGTCTCGCTCTGAATCAGCGGCTGATCGCTGGTTACGGTGATAATCACATCGCTGCCGCCGACTTCCAGAATCGCGTCAATCGTGCGCGGAACCGAAGCCTCAACCTCGATGTTTTCATTGACTGCCTTTTTAAAGCCTTCCTTGTCGTAGGTAACGTTATATTTTCCGACCGGAAGAAGCGTTACCGTCCAGCGTCCTTCCGCATTGGTCGTGATGGTTCGGGTTAAATTTGTTGATGTATTAACGACCGTTACGGTCACGCCGGGAACGAGCGCGGCGGCTTGGTCGGTAACCGTTCCGCTCAAACTTCCGGCGGCTTGAGCGAAAATGCCCGGCGCTGCCAAAAATGCCAGCGCCAAAGTTAAAATATTTATTATAAATCTGGATTTCATATTGTCTCCTTAATGAACTAAAAATACATATGTTTAAAACAGCCCTTGCTTTCCTGCTGTTTTCTTGTCCGTTTGGATTTTTTTAAGAACTTTTTCGAGTGGAACAAGGGGAAGAATATCGGCGAAAGATTAAAATGCAATTAACAAAATATTAAATAGATGTTAATTTATTAACACGCCTCTTTTGAATAAAATAAAGGCTTTTTGCAGCGTCGCATTTTGTCAAAAAATACCGGCTCAAAAACCTAATGAATCACATTAAGTTACGCACTATTTTGGTAATTTTTTAAAGCAAAGCACAAGATATTGTGTTTTTTATGTTGACACGGCGGATTCGGTTCGTGTATATTACATTTCACCTGAGAATAAATTTCATATCTGAGGTCTCAGGTATCGAAAACAACCCGCGTTTCATAATGCTGAACAAAAGGCGTAAAATTAAAATTATTGTTGATTAGTGTCTTTAATTTAAAGGCGCTCGGAGAGGAGAAAATATGAGCACAGTCTTTGAGCCTGTCGTGTCGGGCAAAACAGTCGCAAAAAACGGAAAATCGAACGGAAACGGAAGCCGAACGGCGCGAAAAATCGAAGCCCAGCCGCTCGGCTTAAACGCGCAGAAGGTCGTTGCCAAGCGATATTCGCTGAAGGATTCGGAGGGCGAAGCGATTGAAACCTGGTCGGATATTGTGCGCCGCGTCGTCGGTCACGTCTCGAAGGGAGAAACCGACCCGATTATGCGCGGTTATTTTTACAACTCGATGCTCGAAATTATGCTCAACCGCGAGTTTGTTCCGAACACGCCCTGCCTGGTCAATGCCGGAAAACCATTCGGTCAGCTCGCCGCCTGTTTTGTTTTAAATGTGCCGGATTCGATTAATGGAATTATGAATCACGCTTCGGCGGTCGCAATTATACATCAGACAGGTGGGGGCACGGGAATGACCTATGAATTCCTGCGTCCGGCTGGCTCGATGGTCAATTCGACGCGCGGCGTCGCCAGCGGTCCCGTTTCGTTTATGAACATCGTCAACGGCACGACCGAAGTCGTCAAACAGGGCGGCGTCAGGCGCGGCGCGAATATGGGAATTATGCGCTGTCTTGCCGGAGATACGATGATTTCTACGATTCACGGTCGTAAAGCGATAAAAGATTTGGTCGGCACGCGCCCTTATTTGTATTGCACGGACGGCACGACGGTTCGTGTTCGTCAGGCGGACGCAGTGTTTTCCAACGGCGTCCGTGAAACGGTTAGAGTATGGTTTGACGATGACACTTATCTCGACTGCACGCCCGATCACGAAATTTTACTTGCCGATAGAAAGACCTACGCGGAAGCGGGAAAATTGAAATTCGGCGATTCGGTGGCGGTTCTCAGTAAAAGGCTGATTAACAATCGTTTTCATCTGAGCGTTACCGGCTCGCGACGCGGCATACCGGAACATATCGCGGTTGCTGAAATGAAATACGGCGTTTATACTACGGCGGGCGCAAGGAATCGTCAGCCGAACGATACGGTTGTGCATCACATTGACCACAATCCGCTTAATAATTCGCCCGAAAATCTGGAGATGATGACGCTGAGCGAGCACGGGAGACTTCATAATCAGGAAGACCCCAAATTTATCGCTCATCGCCTGCGGATTGCGAAAGAAAGGAAAGGTAAAACCTGGGAAGAATACTACGGAAAGGAAAAAGCCGCTGAGCTTCGCGCCCGTAAATCATCCCGTATGAAAGGCGGCGAACCGTGGAACAAAGGTCTGAACAGCGAAATTTATAGAGAACATTATAAAAAAGGATTCGGCAATCAATACGGCGTTCCGGGAAATCACAAGGTAGTTCGCGTTGAGCCGCTCGGCAAGCAGGAAGTGTTTGATATTTCGATGCCGGAATTTCATAACTTTGTTGCTAACGGCGTGTTTGTTCATAATTGCTCGCACCCGGACGTTCTGCGATTTATCCACGCGAAAAACGACCAGACTTCGCTGACGAATTTTAATATCTCCGTAACCGTCACCGATGAATTTATGGACGCGGTCGAGCGCAAGAAGTGGTTTCAAACGAAATTTGAAGATGAAGCGTGGACGCAGCCCGTTTTTGATCCGGTAACGAATTCCGATTATGTTGTTTATCGCCGACCGAACAGCGAAACCGTTGCTTTTGCCGACAAACTTGCTTTTGAAACGGCTGACCTTTCCGACTGCACAATCGAGCAACCGCCCGCGCCGGGAATGGTTTACGCGCCCGACATCTGGAATCGAATTATCGCCTCGGCGCACAAATACGCTGAACCCGGAATCATCTTTATTGACGAGGTAAATCGGCATAATCATATGATCTCTTCGATGGGACCGATTTTTGCTTGCAATCCCTGCGGGGAACAGATGCTCCACTTCAATAATTCGTGTAACCTAGGTTCGATTGACGTTGCTAAGTTTTACGAAAAGCGCGGCGACGGAACAAACGCGGACGAATGTGTTAATTGGGAAAAGCTCGCGCACGTGACGCATCTTTGCACACGGTTTTTGGATAATGTGATTGATACGGGATATTTTCCGCTTCCTGAAATTGATGATGTCGTGAAGAGAACAAGACCGGTCGGTTTGGGAATTATGGGATTCGCGGATTTGTGCTTGAAATTAAAGGTCACTTATGGAAATCAGGATTCACTCGAGCTGATAGAAAAAGTGATGGGCTTTATTCGCAAAGAATCCTGGAAGGCGTCGCTCGAAATCGGCGAAGAGAAGGGCGTGTTTCCCGAACTCGAAGCAAACCGCGAAGCTTACGCTAAATTTATTTATGACGAGATCGGTATTTCGCGCGATACGCCTCTGACGCTGCGCAATTATGAAGTTACGACGATTGCGCCGACCGGGACGATTAGCCTTGTCGCCGAAACTTCTTCGGGCATCGAGCCGAATTTCAGTTGGGCGTATGTCCGCCGCGACACAATCGGGGAACGTCATTATGTTCATACGCTGGCGGCTGAGGCTTTGGGTATCGAAGTTGACCAATCGGATGAAGAATCTATTAAAAAAGCGGCTGAATATGTGGTCGAAAATCAAGATAAGCTTCCGGCGTATTTCATTTCGGCGATGGACATCACCTCGCATCAGCACGTAAAAGTTTTGGCGGCAGCGCAGAAGCACGTTGACAATTCGATTTCAAAGACATGCAACGGCGCGGCGGATGATACGGTCGAATCGGTTGACGAATTATATCGCCTGGCGCGTGATTTGGGGTGCAAAGCGGTCAGCTATTACCGCGACGGAAGCCGCACCGGGCAGGTTTTGACTTCGATGAAAGCCGAGGAGAAGAAAGGCGACGCGGAGACGCGGGGACACGGGGACGCGGAGAATGTGGAAGAAATTGCGGTCGGCGAATGCAATGAGTTGGAAACGCTTCCCGTCGCGGCGGAAACAAATCTTGAAACTTCAGACTCAAGACTCAAGACTCAAGACTCAGGACTTCGTATTGACCGTCCGCGTGAACTGCAAGGCTCTACGTGGCGCATTCCGTTTGACGGGCGCAATCTTTATGTAACTGTTAATCACGACGGGCAGAGAGTTTTAGAGGTTTTTGCAACGGGTTCGATCAGCGAAAGCGTCGGCTTGCTTGCGTCAAAAATGCTGCGCGGCGGTTTTGAAGTTAAGGAACTCGCCCGCAGTTTGAACAAAGTAACCGGCACGCATTCGGTTTGGTTTAACGAAAGATTACTGACTTCACCGGAACAAGCTGTCGCTGAATGTTTGCTTTTGACGGAAAGACGCTTGCAGGGAAAACCAGCTTCGGAAAGAGCGATGAAAGCAGTCCAGAGTCCCGTTTCCGAAGTCCAAAGTTCGGTATCTGAAAATCAAACGAAAATGTCGAGTCTTATCGGCGAATGCCCGGAATGTCACGGTCAGCTCGAACATGCTTCGGGCTGCGATTTCTGCCGCGATTGCGGTTATTCAAAGTGCAAATAAATCTTCCTTGAGTTTTAGCTGAGTAACTCTTCAAGACCGAGCAGCTAACTTATACCAAACAGCTCAAATCATAAAAGCTGTTTGGTATTTTTTTTTGCTCAATTGAGGTTTTCGCTGATAAGCAGGTAAGCAGAAAAGGAAATTTTTTTACTTTACTCGCCTTTTCTTTATTTTCTATGCTAAAACTGTCAAAATCTATTTCATAAAAATTTCTCGATCT
>DATHTS010000723.1:0-2085 GCA_035462935.1 Pyrinomonadaceae bacterium | reverse complement strand
ACGCCGACGATACGGAAGAAGCGAAGCCCGCGCCGGATATTTTTGAAGCGGCATTCGATAAATTGAAAAATGTCGAGAAAGAAAACGTTGTCGTCGTCGGCGATACGCCGTATGACGCAATTGCCGCCGGCAAAGCAGGTTTGCAGATTATCGGTGTCGAAAGCGGCGGCTGGTCGCGTGAAAAATTGCTGGAAGAAGGATGCGCGGAAGTTTATAAAGATGTGGCGGAGATTTCGGAGAACTATGAAGATTCGATTCTAGGTAAATAACTTTTACAAAAACCGAGGGAGAGACGGGAATAGTCAAGTTTAATTCCGCTGCTTTTAAATTTCTAAAGTAAATTTACTTATGGAACAAAACAAAGTCGTAAAAGAGAAAATCAAAAACGAACGGCGCGAAATTTTGACGCGGCTCGAAGATTGGCTCGAAACTCCGCTTTTGATTTTGGGATTTGTCTGGCTCGCGCTTTTGATATTTGAATTTGTCTGGGGAGAAAATCCTTATATCGAAAGTCTCAGCACGCTGATTTATGTCATTTTTATTGTTGATTTCGCCGTTAAATTTCTTCTCGCGCCGGATAAAACCGATTACCTGAAAAACAATTGGATAACGTTAATCGCTCTGGCTGTTCCGGCGCTGAGAATTTTTCGGATATTCCGCGTCGTCCGTATTTTTCAGGTTGCCAGAGTTACGCGCGGATTGAGGCTGGTTCGCGTTCTGACCTCATTCAATCGCGGGATGAAATCGCTGGCGGCGAGTTTCGGCAGGCGCGGAATAAACTATGTTTTGGCTCTGACGCTGATTGTTCTTTTTGCGGGCGCGGCGGGAATGTATGCGTTTGAAAAAGATGTTGAAGGAACCGGCATCGAATCTTACGGAACGGCGGTTTGGTGGACGGCGATGATTTTAACGACGATGGGATCGGATTATTTTCCCAGAACCGGCGAAGGTCGCGTGCTTTCTTTTCTGCTCGCGCTTTATGCTTACACGATTTTCGGTTATGTTACCGCAACGCTGGCTACATTTTTTATCGAGCAGGAAGCTGTAAATAAGGATTCGGCGGTTGCCGACGCCAAACAAATCAAAAATTTGCAGGATGAAATAAAAGGTTTGCGGGAGGAAATGAGGATTTTGGCGCAAAATATGAAAAATTAAAATAGCTGAATTTATTACATTAAATTTTATTTTGCATCGTTTTAATACAGAAAAAGACTTCTATTTTAATAAAAAAGCCTCTTTTTATACCGATTTTAGAACTATCTCCGGTCAAAATTAATGGAACACCACTTGCTTTATACAACTACAAAGACGGAATCTTAATGAAAAGATTTATTTGTCTTAAAGTAAATTTAGTAAAGGAAAATAAGGAGGGAAACATGATTTCATTATTAATTTGGTTGATTTTAGGTTTTTTGGCAGGATTTCTGGCAAAAGCTATTATGCCGGGTCCTGATGGCGGCGGGATTATTTTGACGACTATTTTAGGTATTGTCGGCGCGGTAGTCGGCGGTTTTATCGGAACATTGTTCGGATTTGAAATGGTCAGCTCGTTTGACAATATCGGCGGTTCGCTTCCGACGTTTATATTTGCGGTAATCGGCGCGATTGCGGTTCTGGCAATTTATCGTTTGATTGTCGGTCGGGAAGTGGCTTAAACAGATTCATTTTCAGAATCAATCCTAATTTTTGGCTAATCAATTTTGATTAGCCTTTTTTGTTTTTATATTTCTTCCGCTTCCAAAATTTCGCCGTTTTCAAAAATCAAATGCTTATATTTGTTGTAAAGAAATGAAATAATCAACAGTAAAATGCCGAGCGAAATAAAAACAACTGTTTTGGAAATCGTGTCGAGATCGGCGATGTCGTAGAAGAAGAGCTTCACCAAAGTCAATCCGAAAAGCGCAAACGCGCCGAAGCGGAGATGTTTTTTGTTTTGATAAATTCCCAGAGCAATCAAAAACAGTGCGTAGATTCCCCACAAAATGCTCAGACCAAGTTTGTATGAATCGTTAAACCCGAAAATATCCATCCAATTTATCAGTTCGCTGCTGACAACAAACAAAAGCGAGCCGTAAAGGGCAAAAT
>DATHTS010000722.1:0-3238 GCA_035462935.1 Pyrinomonadaceae bacterium | reverse complement strand
ATCTCTGCAAAACACCAACGAGGAGCCGAAACCGCATTCGAGTTTATCAATCGCAAAACAGGAAAAATCAAAACAAGGGCGAATTCGCTTGAGGGAAACAATTCAATTCGTGCAACCGGATGTGAAATTGATGGACAGTATCAGCAATCTTGAAAAAATATTCCAAGAAACAAAATGGCTGGCGATTATTCACGCTGATGGAAACGGCTTGGGAGAAATTTTCTCAAAGTTTGACCAATACTCGAAATCAAGCGGGCGCGATTACATTAATAACTATCGAAAGTTTTCGATTGCGCTTGATATTTGCACCATTAATTCGACGGGTTTTGCCCTAGAAAATTTTCAGCGTAGTTATCGAGAGGATTACAGGAAAAGAACAGGGAATGACACAATCGAACTGCCCTTTGTTCCGCTTATTCTCGGCGGCGACGATTTAACGGTTATTTGCGACGGCGAATACGCAATTAAATTTACAAAAGATTTTCTTGAACGGTTTGAGCAAGAAACTCAAGAATTGAATAAAGGCGGGAAGTTCGCCAAAATCTCTGAAAAACTAAAAGTAGGAATCGAAGGCAAGCAGGAAGATATTATTCCCTTCGTTGCCAAAAACGCCCTTGGCGCAAATCGCCTCGGCATTTGCGCGGGAATTGCGATTATCAAGCCGCATTATCCGTTTCATCAGGCTTATGAATTGGCGGAGCAGCTTCTCAAATCCGCGAAACAAGTTAAAACAAAAGTCCTGCAAGCAAACGGAAAGCAGCTTCCGGCTTCGGCGATGGATTTTCACGTTCTTTACGATTCGAGCGGCGTTGAACTCAATCAAATTCGTGAAAAACTACTGGCTGATGAACATAAAACTTATCTCTTTGCCAAACCTTATATCATAACCGACTCTGATAAATTAGGTGGCACAAACGAGAAAAATTGGCACACGCCGCGACTTTGGGAAGAATTGGAAATCCGCGTTTGGGCGATGAAAGCGACCGAGAAGGAAGAAGTAGGAAAGCGCAAGTTACCGAACAGCCAGATGCATCACATCCGCGAAAACCTGTTTCGCGGCAAAGCGGTAACGGATTCGGAAGTCAATTTGTTTAGTCATCGTTACAAGAAGAAAGGCTTCCATCATCTGCTCTGGAAAAAGGATGACCCGAAATCGCTTTTCCTTGATGAAGAACATAGGAAAGACGGTCAAAAGGTTAAGGGACACACAACCCATTTTCTTGATGCGCTTGATACCGTTGAGTTTTGGAAGGGCTTTTCAGAAGAAAGATGCAAAGAAATCCTAGAAGAAAACTCTGAAAAAACGGAGGTGGAAAATGAACAATAATCCTCAAGACAAAAAACCGAAGATTCGTCTGGAAATGCTTTCGGATTGGCATATTGGCACGGGCGCGGGCGTTCCCGGCAGCACGGACGCGCTGATTGCCCGCGACGGCGAAGGTTTTCCGTGCGTTCCGGCAAAATCGCTGGTCGGCATCTGGCGCGACGCTCTGGAAACTTTGTCACGCGGTTTGGATAACGGAACAGGCGAAGATTGGCAAAAATGGGTGGAGGTGATTTTCGGCTCGCAGCCCAATCAACTCAAAGAAGATGAAATCAAAAACTTGGCAAATCGAAATAAACTCCAACCGCGACCTTCGATTATAAAGATTCGCCCGGCGCGGATTGATGAAAATCTGCGCCAAGCAATCAAAGGCGATAAACAACTCGAACAGGCTTTGACTTTTATCAAACCGAATACCCGAATTGACGCAGATTCGGGAACAGCCGAAACCGAATCTTTGCGCTTTACGGAAATGGGAAGGATCGGAACGGTTTTGGAAGCCGAATTTGAACTTGATTTGGAGAATTTTAATTCCCGACAACAAGAACTTATTTTGACATTGCTTGCGGCAAGCGCAGGCTTGGTTGAAAGAATCGGCGGAAATCGCCGTCGCGGTTCGGGCAAATGCGCGATGAGCCTCGACGCTAAAAGTCTGTCGGAAGCTGTTAATTGTTTGCGAAAGAATGACTTGGATTTGAACGCGCCTGACTACAAACCGGAAGACAAGGATTTTGAAACAAACGGCGCGACGAGCGATGAAAACGATTGGAGAAAAATCGAATTCGAGTTGAAACTTCACACCCCCGTCGCCATTGTTACCGCGACGCTTGGCAACGTTTCGGAAACGCTCGATTTTATTCCCGGAACTTATTTGCTGCCGCATATCACAAAAAAGTTAGGAAAAGGCATTTCAAAACACATCGCGGCGGGAGATTTTCAGGTTCTCCCCGCGACGATTGCGATTACGACTGAAATTAGAAAAAAAGACGACGAAACTTTTGAAGAAATTAAAACTCGCGGTCTGTCCGTGCCGAAAGTGATTTGGTATCACAAAACGGATGGTGGTTTTGATAAAGAAATCGAAGGAGGCTACGACAAAAAGCAAGAAGGTAAAAAGCCGACTGTTTATAACAAAATTGAGGAATCTGCAAAAGTTGAAGATTTGACTTACCAAAAGAAAAATTTTCGTGAAGGTTACATCAGCAGTTTGGATGAAAACGGTAAACAACTTCCCTTTTACGAAACAACTCCGAAAATCCTATTGATGCACAACACGGTCAAAGATGACATTCAACGCCCGCACGAAGATGTCGGCGGCGTTTTTTCACGCGAAGCGATTAAGGCGGGAACGACTTTGAGAGGCGAGATTCGTTTCAAAAAATCGTTGGCAGATGAAGTCAAAAAACTTGAGAAATACACAAGCTATGTGCGGCTCGGAACGTCGAAAAAAGACGACTATGGATATACGGAATTGACATTTGAAACGTTAAGCGAAATTCCTTCAAATCCAACTGTTGCCAGCGAATTAATAGTTTATTTGGCTTCTGACGTTCTGCTTCGCAACGACAATTTGCGGCAGACGAATTTGGTTGAGGATCTGAAAAAAGAGTTGGAGAAAACGCTCGGAACAGGAAAACTGAAAAGTTTGGATAATGTCCTAGAAGAGTTGAAAGCAGAACTTGAAAAAAATCCAGACAGCGAGGAAATCAAAGAGAAAATTAAAAAGGCGAAAGAGCTGCTTGTTTCGCCGATTCAAGTTCGCCGCATCGAGTCGTGGCACGAGGGCTGGGGCTTTCCGCGCCCGACCTTTACGGCAATGTCGGCAGGCTCGGTGGCGGTTTTTGAAGTTGCCGGAACAATCAAGAATGATGATTTGAAAAACCTTGAACTTTCAGGCATCGGCGAACGGCGCGG
>DATHTS010000721.1:0-1952 GCA_035462935.1 Pyrinomonadaceae bacterium | reverse complement strand
TAAGATTCCGAAAATCGTTTCGCAAATTGGCAGAAACACCGCAGTTACCGCAGCCGTTGCCAGACCGCTGCCCAAACCGCAGGCGATTGCCAGCAAAACGGTATTCAAAATAAACGGCTGCTGCGTGTAGCCGATTAAAGCGACCGCCGCCGCCGCGCTCGCCAGCCCGACTAAAATCCCCGCAATCGTAACCGACTGCCGCGTGCGGTAGCGACCGATCCCGTAAACCGCGACAGCCGAAGCGATTACCGCAAAAAGCACGAATTCGAGCGGTTTCGGCGCGAGCATTCCCGCAATGAGCGAAAGAAAAATCCCTGTAAAAAGCGCTGTTCTTCTATCAGCGAGCAGCGTCATCAAAAGACTTCCGAAAGCAAACGGGATGGCAAAAGCCCAAAGCGTCGGGTCGTTGAGCGGCGCTTTGTAATTTTGCGCGGCGGTAAATTCGGCGAGACGGAAAAAGACCGCCATCAAAGCGGTTTGCGCTAAAACGATAAAGCCGAAAAGAGCGAAAGTTTTATCTTCCGAAAGCGTCAGGCGCGGGACAATTCCGCGATGCTGGATATATTTCCAAGCTGCCCAGAATAAGGCGGAAATCAATGCCAGAAGTCCGAAAAACCGATTCGTGTTCCGCGTGTTTGTGCTGTAATTACGGATGGCGGAGATTTGCGAGAGAATTTCCGGCGTAATCGTGTCGCCCTCGCGCACAACCGTCTGCCCGCGTTTCAGCGAAATCGTCAGCGGCTCGACCGTTTGCGTCAAGCCTTCGCGCGCTTTTTCGGTCGCCACGCTGTCGTAATTGATGCTCGGCTGAATCAAAGGCGCGAGAGCGGTATTGAACGCTTCGACTTCCGCCGAAGATAAACTTCTAATATTTTCCAAGCCGCTTCTCAGATTTTTTCTGGCTTCGGAAAGGGCGGTCATACTGCTTTCCGGCATCGAAATGATTGATTGCTGATTCGGTCTTTGCCGATCCATCAAAATTATTTGGCTTTGAAAATACTGGCGGTCTCGGTCGTCGTAAATCGAACCGGAAGCGCTTTCGCGCAAAACCCGTATGATGGTTTCGAGTTCGTTTGAGCTGAAAGTTCGCGCTGCAAAAACTTTCCCGACTTCTTCCGTATTGCCCGCGCCTTTCCATTTGATTTCAGGTTTGGCATTGGCATTGGTTTTGGAATTGGCGTTTGTTTTGTCGCTGCCGTTGGCATTGGCACTTTCAGGCTTTCGCAAAAGGCTTTCCCAGGATGAGCGAAAATTCTGGACGGCTTCTTCGGCTCGATTGCTGTCGTATGTGAAAATCGGCTGAATGCTTTCGCGGGCGCTTTGACGAAGCCGCTCGGTGGCTTCATCGTCGGGAACGGTAATATCCGCGGGCGAGATGACGCTCTCGCGGGCAATGTCGCCTTCCTGATACTGCGCCGCCGCGCCGCGCCAGAAAGGATTGCTTATAAGAAGCGTCGTCAGGACACACAACAGCGTAAAGCCAATCCAGAATCTCTGGGTGCCGGTCAATGATTCAAACGGGCGCGAAACGTATCCAAAAACCGTTTTGCGTGCCTTTGTAAAAGGCGATGCCAAATCCTGAAGACGTTGTTTCATCTTAAATCAGGCTTTTATTCTTAAACAAAACAGAGACTTAAGAACCTGAGCCTAAAACCGCAAACTGCTGTAAATCTTTCGCCAAGCTCTCGCCGATTTTCTCGATCAGCGTTGGGATTGTTTCAGGGTGGATAGCTGAAATTGCCACGACTTCGCGGTTCTTGTCAAGTGAAATTTGTCGTTTTAAGGCTTCGATGCTTGTTTTATCGAGCAAATCCGCTTTGTTCAAAACGATAATTTGCGGAATGCGGTTTAATTCGAGTTCCCCTAAAATTTTTTCAACCGATTCGATTTGCTGTAAGGCTCGCGGGTTGGCGGCGTCAACCAAATGGACGAGCAAATCGCTATCGGAAATC
>DATHTS010000720.1:0-2296 GCA_035462935.1 Pyrinomonadaceae bacterium | reverse complement strand
GTAAATACAAGTAATTTTACATTTTTTTGAAAAGAAGTTCTGGAAGTTAATAATAAAATTATCACAAAAAAAATAGCAATCGTAAGCATCAGAGTTTCCGTGATATTTAAGTCTTGGAAAGGCATCTGCGGAAATCTCCGAATCTCTAATTTCATCCAATCAGGCAAAACAAAAAAAGTTTGCCAAGCCGTAATTGCCGGTAAAATGTACAGAAAAATAAAAATTACAGCAATTATTAGTTTCATTTTTAAGGAATTTGCCGCAATGAACGAATAAGAAATCCCAATAGAAGCAGATATAATGAAAGCCAAAAAAATGATTGAACGATGTGAGAAAATCGCAAGAAAAAGTGCCGGTAAAATCAAGAAAAGCCAGTAAGGATTTTTTGTTTGCAAAAGTTTTACGATTCCCCAAACGCACCAAACAAATAAAACCAAACCGCCAAGCTGATTAATAAATTCACCAAGTAAATAAAAATGCAGATTTGAGAATACAGTGATTAAAAAGCCCAGAAACCCTAGCCAAAAGCTTTCAGTTACGGCTTTAATCAAATTGAAAACACCAAGACAAAGTAAAATCTGTAAAACAACCGCACCGATTTTTACAGCCAAAATTGGATTATCAAAAATCAATGCAAGAAAGCTGAGAAAATACAGAACTATAGATGTCCGAGAAGCAAAATAAAATTGTCTGTGATTAAGAAATGAATCAATTTGTAGAACGTAATAATACCCGTCGATCCCAACAGCAGCGGAAGATTGAAAAAACATTTTCAAATCCAAACAAATCGCCAAAACTAGGAAAATAACCAAAATTGTTAATTTTGTAAGAGTTGCTATTTTCATCCGCGCATAGTATAAAAATTGTTTCTATTTCTGCAAAGATAGATTATCTTGTCAGTTTTGTAAACGATTTGAATTATGAGCAAAGGCTTACCGAAAAGAAGCGAAAATTATTCGGAATGGTATAACGAGATTGTCAAACGCGCGAATTTGGCGGAAAACTCGCCCGTGCGCGGTTGTATGGTGATAAAGCCTTATGGTTTTGCGATCTGGGAAAAAATGCAGCGCGCGCTTGACGATATGTTCAAGGCGACCGGACACGAAAACGCTTATTTTCCTCTTTTTGTGCCGAAATCCTTTCTTGAAAAAGAAGAAGAACACGCCGAAGGCTTTGCCAAAGAATGCGCCGTCGTTACGCATTACCGTTTGAAAGCGAACCCGGAAGGAAAAGGTTTAATCGTTGACCCCGAAGCTGAACTGGATGAACCTTTAATTATTCGTCCGACATCGGAAACGGTCATCTGGAACGCTTATAAAAACTGGATTCAATCCTGGCGCGATCTTCCCCTGCTCATCAATCAGTGGGCAAATGTCGTCCGATGGGAGATGCGAACGCGCATTTTTCTAAGGACCGCCGAATTTCTCTGGCAGGAAGGACACACGGCGCACGCCACGCGCGGCGAAGCAATCGAGGAAACCGAAAAAATGCTCGGCGTTTACGCGACTTTTGCCGAGCAATGGATGGCGATGCCGGTGATTAAAGGCTTGAAAACACCGAGCGAAAGATTTGCGGGCGCGGAAGAAACTTATTGTATCGAAGCGTTAATGCAGGACGGAAAAGCGCTGCAATCGGGAACTTCGCATTTTCTCGGACAAAATTTCGCAAAATCTTTTGATGTTCAGTTTGTCAATAAAGAAAATCAGCTCGAATACGCATGGGCGACGAGTTGGGGCGTTTCGACACGTTTGATGGGCGCTTTGATTATGGTGCATTCCGACGATCAAGGGCTTGTCCTGCCGCCAAAGCTCGCGCCGATTCAGGTCGTAATCGTTCCGATTTACCGTCAACCGGAAGATTTGGCGACTATTGACGCGAAAATCACTCCGGCTATTGAAAAACTAAAATCTTTAGGCGTCGCTGTTAAATACGATGCCGACGATAAATACAAACCCGGCTACAAATTCGCCGAATACGAATTGCGCGGCGTCCCGATTCGTCTGGGCATCGGTATGCGCGACGTTGAAAATAACACGATTGAGATTGCCCGCCGCGATACTCTTTCAAAAGAAACTGTCTCGCTCGACGGAATTGAAGAAAGAATCGTTGATTTGCTAAACGAAATTCAGGCGAATATTTATCAGAAAGCCTATCGTTTCAGAGAGGAAAACACTTTTCGTGCAGACAATTGGGAGCAATTCAAAGAGCAAATCGAAAAAGGCGGCTTTATTCTCGCGCATTGGGACGGAACTGCCGAAACCGAAGAAAAAATCAAGGAAGAAACCAAAGCTACAAT
>DATHTS010000719.1:0-5030 GCA_035462935.1 Pyrinomonadaceae bacterium | reverse complement strand
AGCCGCCAAATGGCTGGTCGAAAACCGCAAGATTAACGCCGTCGGTATTGATACGCCGAGCATTGATTACGGGCAATCGCAAACCTTCGACAGCCATATTACCCTGATGAGCCAGAATATTCCGGCGTTTGAAAACGTGGCGAATCTCGATAAATTGCCGACCAAGGGAGCGCATGTTTTTGCCTTGCCGATGAAGATAAAGGGCGGAAGCGGAGCGCCTCTGCGAATCGTGGCTTTCTTGCCGGAATAGGGAAAATAAAACACCGCAAACAAAATTTACTAGAAGCTATCTCAGAAATAATATTATCGTTAAGCAAGCGGTCTATGACCGCGTTTCAGACAGTAATCTTCGGCAAACGCGGTCACAGACCGCTTGCTTAACCCAACGTTTTGTATTTTTGAGATAGCCTCTAAAAGAACACATTTGATTGCGCCGAACGGCGCATTTTCTATAAAATAATCCCGATGACTAAAAGAATCGCCAAAATACTGTTTATCGCATTGCTTTTAATTTCCGGTTTTAGCTGCGCTGCCATAAAACCCGAACCGGCGCAGGAAGAAACAAAGCCGACAGCCGAACAAAATTCCAGCGAAGGCGAAATAGCCGCCGCGCAGGCTTCTTCTTCTTCAAACTCCAATCCGGCACAGCAAATCTCTCCCGATGCTCTGGTTAAAGATTTGTATAAAGTTCACGGGCAGGATTTTGAGAATCAGAGTGAAAGAATTCTGGACGGCAAAAGCCGCAGGCTTCTTGACAAATATTTCGACAAAAATCTGGCGGATTTATTTTGGAAAGATTTGACCCTGCATCAGGAGGAAGTTGGAGTAATAGATTTTGATCCCTTTTACAACGCGCAGGATATAGAAATTAAAAATCTGTCGGTCGGAAAGGCGCAAATCGAGGGTGAAAAAGCGACCGTAGCTGTTACTTTTAACAATTACAGTCAGAAAGAAACCGTTACTTATCTGCTCGCAAAGAAAAACGGCGCGTGGAAAATCTCCGACATCAGGTATAAAAGCGGCGACACTCTTCTTAAATACTTCAAAGAAAACGCGCAAAGCGAAGCCTCTAACCGAAACTTTGAAGGAACTTACCAAGTCGGCGAAACGACCGCCACGGTAAAACCCGTCAAAATGGCGTTTGAGCTTCGCTGGGCGAAAGGCTCGGGCGTGATGATGTTCTTTTTTGAAGGCAAAGATGCGGGTAAATACAGATTCTCTTCGGAAGATACGGGCAAAGGCAAAGATACGTTTGTCTTTGATAATGAATCATCAAATGCCGGGAAATTTATTCGTGCCGACTGCAAGGAAATGCCCGTCAGGAAAATCAAATAATGATGAAAAAAATTTCAATCGAAAACTCGATAATTCTCTTTTGTTTTGCGTTGCTTTTCACCATAATTTTAGCGAACACCGGTCAAGCGCAAAAAACGACGACTCAGACATTTGTTGAAGACGTTCATTCCTACTCAAATCCGCTACAGGTCAGGGTACGCCACGTTGATTTGGATTGGAACGTTTTGTTTGACCAGAAAGTTTTGCGTGGAACTGCCGACTTACATATTGAACGCGCCGCAAATGCGCGAAACGCGCCGCTCGTTCTGGACACGCGCGATTTAAAGATTGAGAGAGTCGAAACGTCAAATAACGGCGCGAAATTCGCGGCGACAAAATTCACGCTCGGCGCGGCGGATAAAATCTTAGGCGCGCCTTTAACCATTCAGCTTCCCGCAAACGCGAATCGTGTCCGTGTTCATTATTCGACCGTCCCGACGGCTTCCGGCTTGCAGTGGCTTACGCCCGAACAAACCGCCGGAAAGAAATCGCCGTTTATGTTCTCGCAGGCTCAGGCGATTCACGCGCGCTCGTTTATTCCGCTTCAGGATTCGCCGCAAGTTCGCGTTACATATTCGGCTCGCGTCCGCACGCCGCAAAATCTGCTCGCCGTGATGAGCGCGGAAGGAAATCTGCAAAACGCGGCGAGAAACGGCGATTATCGCTTCAAAATGCCGTATGCGATTCCGCCTTATTTGATTGCGATTGCCGTCGGCGATTTGCAGTTCCGTTCAATCGGCAAACGCACCGGAGTTTATTCCGAGCCGTCCGTTGTCGAACGAGCCGCCGGCGAATTTGCCGACACGGAAAAAATGGTCGAAGCGACTGAAGAAATCTACGGCGCGTATCGCTGGGGGCGCTACGATATTTTGGTTCTGCCGCCGAGTTTCCCTTTCGGCGGTATGGAAAATCCGATGCTCACATTTGCCACGCCGACAATTCTGGCGGGCGATAAAAGCCTCGTTTCGCTCATCGCGCATGAACTCGCGCACTCGTGGTCGGGCAATCTGGTTACAAATGCGACCTGGCGCGATTTCTGGCTTAACGAAGGTTTTACGACATATCTTGAACGCCGCATTACGGAAGCGGTTTACGGCGTTCCGCGCCGCGAAATGGAAGCGACTTTGGGAAGGCGCGGGCTGGAAGAAGAACTCGCCGGAATGGAAGAGCGCGACCAGATTCTGCACGTTGATTTAAAAGGGCGAGACCCGGATGACGGTTTTACCGGCGTCCCGTATGAGAAAGGCGCGCTTTTTCTGCGCCATCTCGAAGAAACCTTCGGGCGCGAGCGTTTCGATAAATTCGTGCGCGGATATTTTGACAAATTCGCTTTCCAAAGCATTACGACCGAAGATTTCGTCAATTATCTAAAGGCGAATCTGCTCGCAGGCAATCCGCAGCTTACCGTTCGCGCAAACATTGACGAATGGATTTACAAACCGGGCTTACCGAAAGACGCGCCGCAGCCCGCTTCCGACGCTTTCGCCAAAGTCGAGGCTCAGGCAAATAGTTATCTCAACGGAAAAACCGCCGCAAATGCGATTCAGACAAGCGGTTGGACAACGCAGGAATGGCTGCATTTTTTAAAAACTATGCCGAACGATTTGGGCGCGCAACGAATGGCTGAACTCGACCGCGCTTTTAATTTAACCAAAGTCGGCAACTCGGAAATCGCCTTTCAATGGCTGATGATGTCAATTCGCAGCAATTATGCGACAGCCTTTCCGCGTCTCGAAGAATTTTTGACAACCATCGGGCGGCGCAAATTCGTCCGACCTTTATTCGACGAACTTGCCAAAACGCCTGAAGGAAAAAAACGCGCCGCCCAAATTTATACAAAAGCGCGCCCCGGCTACCATCCGATAACCCAATCGTCGGTTGATGCGATTTTAGATTGGAAACCGGCTCAAAACTCCGCCGATACGATTTCGATAAATCTGACGGATAAACAAAAGCTCTTTACCCGCGACATCGGCAAAGAATTGCTTTTGCGTGTGGTCAAAGACAGCAGCGTGAGTCAGGAACATTTTTGCTGGAATGTGGAAGTCGTTCGCAAACCTTACCGTAAAAATTCGGCGAATCTGATTTACACCAACAAAGTCGGCGCTACTGCTGATCCTTCGCAAGTCTGCGCGTGGCAAATTTCCGAACAGTATTTTCCAAATGAACGCGAAGCGGAAGTGCGCGGTTATCCATTCACGATAAAAATTTCTCTCGTCCAGCCTAAAACCGAGGGCAAAGAAGCTGATTCAAGATTTACTTCCGGCAACTTGGAAATCAGTTGGACACGCAAGCAATGAGCTTTACAGCTTTTGTGTTAGATTAAACCTGTAAAATATATGAAATCCGTTTATTTAAAGAAATTGATTTTTATCGTCGTCCTGTTTCTGACGATTCCCAATGTCAGCGTCGCGCAAACCGCCGCTCAAAAAGCCGCGACCGGTTCGCAAATTGCGGAACGAAACGTTCGGGCGCATATGAATTTTTTAGCCGGCGACGCGCTTCAAGGACGCGGCAGCGGAACGCAGTTTGAACGGATTGCCGCGCAGTATCTTGCTTCTCAATTGGAGCAGTTTGGCGTTGAACCGGCGGGCGAAGCTTCGGGCAAGAAAACTTACATCCAGACAATCAACATTTCGAGAAACGCATTTGCCGGAGCGCCGAAGTTGAGCTACACGACGAACAGCTCACCCGTCATTTTGGAACATGGGAAGGAAATGGTTGTTCTGCGGATGAGCGCGGCACAAGTCGGCGGCGCTTTGCAAAAGATGAATATAGATGAGAAACCGAAACCCGGCGCGGTCGTTTTTGTCCGACCGCGTGAAGGCGACAATCCGCAAAAATTTATGCAGAATTTACAGGCGCTTGCGGCGAGCGGCGCGGCGGCTGTGATTGTCGAGGAAACACCGCAATGGCGGGCGCAATGGAATAATATCGCTTCGCGCAGACTGTCGTTCACGACCATTTCAAACGTTCCCGGCAATCCGGCAAACATCATTGTCATCAGCAAAGATGCTGCTGACGCGCTCGCGCAAATTGCCGACGGCAGCGCCATTGAAATCAAAGGCGAGCTTGCCCCGCCGCAAACGCTGCAAACCTGGAACGCCGTCGGGAAAATACCGGGCGGCGACGCCCGCCACTCATCTGAAGTCATTCTGCTCAGCGCGCATCTTGATCATCTCGGCGTAAGGGAAAACGCGCCGGGCGACGACAAAATTTTTAACGGCGCGGACGACGACGCTTCGGGCTGCGTCGCTGTTCTCGAACTCGCCCGCATTCTGGCAAACGGACAGCGCCCGAAGCGCACCGTCTATTTCGCCTTTTACGGCAGCGAGGAAATGGGCGGCTTCGGCTCACAGTATTTTGTCAATACTCTGCCGTTTCCGAAGGAAAATCTCATAGCCAACCTGCAATTTGAAATGATCGGTCGCCCCGATCCGAAAGTCGCGGCGGAAGAACTCTGGTTGACCGGCTATGACCGTTCAAATCTAGGCGCGGAACTCGCCAAACAAGGAGCGAAACTCGTCGCCGACCCGCACCCGGACCAAAACTTTTTCCAGCGCTCGGACAATTACACCCTCGCCCGCCAAGGCATCATCGCCCACACCGTCTCCAGTTTCGGTCTGCACACCGATTATCACCGACCGAGCGATGAAATAGAAACCATTGATTTTAACCATATGACGCGGGCGATA
>DATHTS010000718.1:0-10076 GCA_035462935.1 Pyrinomonadaceae bacterium | reverse complement strand
ATTTGTGTTTGTATTGGTTGTATCGCAACCGACAAGCGCCATTGCAAAAATGGCAACCAAAGTTAAAAATGTAAATTTTTTCATATTGACTCCTTCCTTCCTTTTTAAATTTAAGCTAAAGCTAAAAACTATTTTAATAATCCTAGTATATTTAGGGATTTTTAGCAATAATGCGCTCATTTTTGTCAGTTCAGGCAACTTTTTATAAATTAGTGCAACTCTAAAAATATGAACTTCGTAAACACAATGAAAAATTAATTCTGGAGGTTTTTATGTTGCGTAATTTAACTGTTTTGATTTTATTCTCCGCAGTGTTTTGTTTAGGCATTTCCGCCCAGACGCCGCCTGCGGCGCCAAAACCGCCGGCAAAACCGATGGTTTTCAGCACATTTTTTGACGGAAGCTATCTGGGAGTTCAGACGCAGGACGTAACGCGCGAGAATTTCTCGAAATTCGGTCTTGGCGATGTTCGAGGCGTTGCGGTAGAAAAGGTTTTTGAAAATTCGCCCGCCGCGCAAGCCGGTTTGCAGGTGAATGATGTCATCGTTCGTTTTAACGGCGAGGAAATTACGAGCGTCCGTAAATTGACCCGCTTGATTGGCGAGGTCGCGCCGGATCATAAGGTAAATATGACGGTTTTGCGCGGCGGCGGCGAGCGTGAAATCACGGTCACGATGGGCAAGCGCGAATTCCCGAAATTCGAGGGAACGGGTTTTAGAATGGAAGATTTGCCTCAAGTGCCGAGACTTCCTGATTTTGAGCGCGTACCGATGCCGCCGATGCCGCCCATCAAGCCGCTTCCGCCGTCTTTTGAAGGTAATCTAATGTTTTTTGGCTCGCGTCAAATCGGCGTCAGCGTAACGCCTTTGACCAAGCAGCTCGCCGATTATTTCGGCGTCAGCGAAGGTAAAGGTCTTTTAATTGAGAATGTGCGCGAAAATTCCGCGGCGGCAAAAGCCGGATTGAGAGCGGGCGATGTTATCGTTGAAGTTGACGGCAAAGAAGTTAAGGGAACAATGGATTTAATCCGCACTCTGAATGAAAGGAAAGAAGGCGCGGTAAACCTGACGATTATCCGCGACCGTTCACGGCAGAGCGTAACGGTTGAACCGACGAAATCGGAATCGAATCTTAAGGAGTTTTTCTTTGATGGCAAAGAGGGAGACTTTAAATTTTCGAGTAATGGAGTGAGCCTTCCCGAATTGATTATAAAAACTGCGCCCGACGGTATTCTTTAATTTCAAAACCGCAAGGGCGAAGCTGAAAACGGCTTCGCCTTAGCTTCTATTTAAACTTTCCTTCGCCAAATCATCCGCTTCCTGGCTAATTTTCTTCGCCTCTGCCATAGTCTTTTGGAATAGTTCTTCTTTTTCCTTAAAAAGCTGTTTCGCCTTCTCAATTTCCGGTTTTTCAGTTGCGCCGAAACTGTCGCGCATCAGCCGTGCTGCTTCGTGGCGATGCTTAAAGGCTTCGATTTGTTTGTCGAGGCTGTCTTCCTTCAAACTCAGATATTCCTTAAATTCGGGGTGAATATTTAGTTCCTGCGCCTTCTGAATTTTCTCTCTGGCGCTTTCGGCAAAGGCAAAACCGTCGTTAATGACATAGACCATAGAGTTGGAAATTTCCTTGACCTTTTCAATTTCCTTTTTGCTCAAGGCTTCCTTCAGTTCTTCGATTTTGGCTTCGTTTTCGGCGTAGAGAATTTTGATTCGCTGTAGTTCATCATTGGCTTCGGAAATAAACTGCACGGCTTTTTCAGTGTCGCTCGTAAAATCCAAAAATCCGCCGTCTTCCGAATCGCTTTCCTCCGTTCCTCCGCACGAAACAGCAATAAGAGAAAATAGAAGCAAGAATAAAAATAAAAATTTGCGTTTATCCGTGTTCATCTGCGGTTTATTTTAACTTATAAGCCGGAAATTTGCATTGTATTTTCGCCGCCAAATAAATCCGTCCAGAATGTAATGCGTGAGTTGCGGCACGGCGAGAAGCGGCACAAGATACATTTTCCACTCTTCCAAATCCCAATTCGCCCCGAAAAGCCAGCCCCGCTCGTGCCAAACGCCGCGATGCCAGACGAGTTCTTCAACATAAGCCAAAGCCCAGAGTGTGGCGAGAAAAACGATCCAATTCGACGACAACTTTTGATAAAACTTTCCGGCATTTTCGCGCCGCGATTTCGCGTAAAAGTAAATCAAAGCGAAATATGGAACGCCGTGAATTATCACGTTTGTCACCGTAAAAGCGTAATCGGAATTAAAGAAGACAATCCCGACATACCAGCAAAGGGCGGTTGTCGCCACGACAATATCCTTACCGATATTTAAAAAGCCTTGCGCGAAATAAAGATAAACGGATTTCCCGAAATAAGCCGCCAGCGCGAAAACGTAAACCGGAAAAAGAATCTGCTCGACCAAAGCGGGCAGAACGAAAAAATCATTCGCCACAAACCAATTAAAATTCCGCTGATTCGTCATCCAAAACGCCAGCGGATATACGGTTGCAAGATAAATCGCCGCCGCGTCAATCCACCACGTCAAGCGAGATTTTTCCCTCAATTTCGCCCGGTAGAGCGCAACCCAGCCATACTGTTGCCGCACAAAATGAAAAACCGCCGCCAAAGCCAAAACCCGCCAAAACGTCAGCTCGCCCTCCGAATAAAGCGCAACGCCGAGAACATAACCGAAAACCGGAACCAAAACGTAAAGCCAAATCCTGCTTTTGAATTCTTCCGCGTCGAAATAAACTCTGAACGAAGTTGACCAAACGTGCGCCACATCAATCAAAAGCACGGCGGAAATCCAAGTCCAATCCGGCGATTCTTCATTCAAAATCCCAAGTTGCCAACCGATTGCGAGAAGCAAAAGCGAGAGCAAAGCGCTGCCGAGAAAAACCGATAAATCAATTTCTCTCGAAAAAAGCCATTTCGATTGTGGCATTGCTTCATTCATTGAAAACTATTTTTAAGTTTTTTACCAATCAAGTGCTTCGGGGCATTCTTCAAATAGGTTATGTAAATCTTCGTCAATTATTTTTAACCAACCCTTAAGATAATGACGTTGCATTTCCTTCCAAACAGTTGGATGTTGTTTACGCTGAATGCCTCTAATCATTTTTTTTATTTTAGTCTGGTCATTTCTTCCATTTTTCTCGTTCTTGTATTTATCTAGCCTTGCAGCGTAATCTTCGTAAGCCTCTTCTCTACCTTTCCGGAGAAATTCTCTTTTGTTTAGTTTCAGTATTTTGAGAGTGAATTTGGCTTTCTTTTTATCTTTCCCGCTAAGGGTCGGAATAATAACGAACCGGCACATTCCGTTTTGCGTCCCCTTTTGAAAATCTAGAATAAAATAATCCATTGGATTTTCACTTCGCGGATTTATAAGGGCGTCCTGACCTTTCGGCGGCTCAATACCTGGAGATAAATTAACTTGATAAAATTTACCAGTATCATCTCGAAAGACTGCCCATTTGTTTCCTTTAGGAGAATTACAATTACCGCAGGCATAAACATAGTTTTCCCAAACAAAACAAAATTCAGGAAAGAAACTTTTCGGGCGAATATGTTCGACTTCATCACCAACGGAATCTTCGCAATAGGCACACCTTCTTGCGCCCGAACACATTTTGGTCAATCCTTTTTTTACCGCATCAAAAATTTTATTTCCCTTCTTGTTTTTCTTTTTGAACAAATCTTTTGCCTTTTCACTTTTTTCTGTGAACGCGGAAGGTCTGTTAACTTCGCCTTGAAATTCTTGGAGCTTTTCTAAAACTGTTTTTGAAAGTTTGATATTTGGAAGTTTTATCATATTTGAGCAGTTTTGATTTCTGAAATTTTTATTGTCTTTCAATAACTATTTAATGGAATCTTTCATAGATTTACCGGCGCGAAATTTAACGGTAGTTTTAGCGGGAATTTTGACCGATTTGCCGGTCACGGGGTTGCGACCTTCGCGAACCTTATGAGTAGATTTAACCAATTTTCCAAATCCCGGAATTGTAAACTCACCACTTTTCTTCACTTCGGCTACAGCTAGATTAGCTAAAGCATCAAAAAAATCTTTGATTTCCGATTTTTTGATTCCCGTTCTATTAGCTAGATCATTGATAATTTCTGTCTGTGTGCGAACTGTCCTATTAGCGCCGGCTTTTGCCTTCATTACTTTCGGAATTGGTGGATTCGGAACTTTGTTTTCGGTCGGAAGCTTTGCTCGTAATTCTTGCAATTCGACCTCTTCTTTCTCGCTGATTAAACCCATCATTGATTTAACATTAAGTTCAGAAAGCCGGTTGAGCATTTCGTTTGAATCCACCGATATAGAAACATTTTTGCCAAAAACTTCCGTGCCGTAAGCATCTAAAACATTACCGTAAATCAGACGTTCTCTGTCCAAACCTGTAATTTCGCCCGATTTTTCATCGCTTCCCGGCGCAGCTAAACGCCAAATGCTTCCGTTTTCGGCGGCGCGACAAACCAAAGGGCTATGAGTAGTAACGATGAATTGTAGTTTTGGAAAATATTTGAGAAACCATTGTCCAATCCGTGTCTGCCACGTCGGATGAAGATGCGCGTCAATTTCATCAACCAAAACAACGCCCGGCAAATCAATGAACATTTCGCCTTTATCAATATTCTTGAAAACCGCTTCAGAACCGTAAACTCGGATAAGTTGTCGAATTAATTCAAAAGTCATACTCAAAATTGACCGATAACCATCGCTCATCTGATTGACTGAAATTATTGCCCCGTTACCGTCCTTGAAAAAAACGCCCTTTGAATTTACATCTTTTAGTTTTGTTTTATTTGGAAGAAAACTGTCAGAATTATCTTCCCAGTTTATTAGTTTTTTAATATTTTCTAATTGCCTGCTACTTTCAATTTGTTCTTCAGGAAAGTTTGGGTCTGTGGAAGTATTGAATAATGCTACCAACCAACTCGTTGCTTCGGTTAAAGCAACATCTTCACCAAAGACGGAGAGATGTAGGGCTAATCGAGCATAACTTGGATTTTTAAAAAGCTCACTCTTTTCAAAGTTTCCTCCTTGAAAACGGCGATAAGGACCATAAGCTGCTGAGAAAAAACCTAAAAACTTAACTTCATAATCAACACCGCCTTTATTAAAAATACTCCTTTGAGTGTCAAGCTTTATCTCATCTTCATCACCTTTATTTAAATACGTTACTCCTTCCGCCTCCGTTAAATTATCAATTCTTAAAAAGGATATATCTCTATTTAAAAGCCTTAATTCAAAAGGTATCTCCTCATTACTGCTTTCTTTATAAACTTTTAAAGTGTCTGATACTCTGTCGATTGTTAAATCAACTGTGATTTTTCCTTTATCTTTAACAGGATTTTTATTCAACCACTCATTCCAATCCTCCCGTAATCCTTGAAATTGTCTTCCGGTTAAAGCCAAAGCCATTGAGCGAATGATCGTTGATTTTCCAGAGCCGTTATCGCCAATCAGAACATGCCAGCCAGCAGGATTTTTGAACTCAATTTCAAAGTTCTCAATTGACCTTATATTTTTAATTTTGGCTCTTTGGATATACATTTCAAACACATCTTAAAAGAATCAAACCGACAAAGCAATCAGCCATTGAGCGGCGAAATAGGTTGAAAGAATCAAAATTTCGGCGAAAGGGAACGGAGATTTGAATTTATTGAAAGCGAGAAGCGAATCCGAAACGACAAAAGAAACCGAACCGAGAAATGTGAATAAACTTTTGAGGTCAATTAATTCAAAATATCGACTCAGAGCAAACCAAGACATCAGCGCAAGCGCGACCGAATAAAAGAAAACGGGAATTTTCAGATTACCTAAATGCTTCCATAAAACTGAAAGAAAAAATGCGACGTAAGCGAGATAAAAAATCAAGCTCGGCAAATTTGGAGTGGAGAAAAATGCGATGATAAAGCAAATATGCGTGAGCAAAAAGCTGATAAGACCTTGAACAAATCGTCTGGAATCAATCAAGAAAACATCGCCGACAGTCGAGAAAATCAAGCCGATGATAATCATTTTTTGATAAAACGTTAGCGGGGAAGAAGCATTCAAAATTGCCAGCAGAATTATTGCCAACATTGTCAGAGGTTTGAAAATATATTGAAGCAAAGTATTTTCACGCATTTTCGCGCAAATCGTGATGATTGCGGAAATTAGAGCGATAATGGATAAAAATTCGGTCATAATTTTATCACGCTAAAAAAGCAATAAATCAATTTCTCTTGAGAAGGTTATTTAATTTACAAAAGTTTCTTGCATTTATTCTGACACGAAACTAGTTTTGTTGTAATTTGTATACAAATTGTATACAATTGTTTACAAATCAACACTGAAAGGGCGAAAGCTCTTCAGTCCCCCCCGAGTTACGATTCGGGGGTTTTTATTTTATAATCTCATTTATGATTCGCACCTCATTTCTCATTGACGGTTTCAATTTATATCATTCGGTCAAAACAGCCAGTCAAGATTTAGGATTGGGCGGAAGCGGAACTCGCTGGCTCGATATTCGTTCGATGTGTCAATCGTATCTGCATTTGATTGATACAACCGCGCGGTTATCCGAAATCTATTATTTTTCCGCGCTCGCTAAACATCTTGAAAATAAAAAGCCTGATGTTACTCTGCGCCATCGAACTTACATCCGATGTTTGGGAGATTCGGGCATAGATGTTGAACTGCATCGCTTCAAAAAGAGTTTAACTTTTTGTCAAAAATGCCATCAAACCTTTAATCGTCGGGAAGAAAAAGAAACTGATGTCGCTATCGCTGCCAGATTATTTGAAATTTTCTGTCTTAATAAATGCGATACGGTTGTTTTAATAACCGGAGATACAGATATTGTTCCTGCCGTCAAAACCGCGCAAAGAATCTTTCCGAAAAAAGAAATTGCGTTTTTGATGCCTTACAAACGTCATAATAAAGAACTTGCCAATTTAGCTCCAAAACATTTCGACATATCAAGCCACATTTACACAAAACATCAATTTGCAGATCCATATATCACTAAAAAAGGCAAATCAATCAATAAGCCTTCATCTTGGTAAGACCTCATTCGCAGCTCTAACGCCGTGAAAAAACGCTTCCTCGAAAAGTGCGATGCCGCTCAAATCGGAATGCGCGAAATGAATATTTCTAAACGGCTGCATCGCACTTTCCCGCGCTCCCGACCAGATAAAATTCGGGCGCGGGGAAATCATCGCGTGCCCCCAGCGCATTATGTCAATCTTTTCGGTCAATTCCAAAATATCGGGATGCGCCCGCGATAAATCAGTGAGGACGACATCGGCTAACTCGCGCCAGTTCAAGCCGAAAAGCTTCGCCCGCCCGTCCGTTTCGGCGCACATCGGGTAATAATACGTCCAGATGCTCGCGCCGTAATCAATGCCTTTTTGGTGCGTGGCGTTGACGTAGCCTAGGCTCGGACTTTCATACAAAACATTGTCCCAGGCGAGCGGGAAATCCCGCGCGAATCTCGGTTTCGGGCGGTCTTTCAAAAACAGATTCGCCACAAACCAGGCGTTGTGCTGAAATTCTCTGACGTATGCGGGGGGATTTTGTTTGAAATCCCGGATCAAATAATTCGCCGTGAAAATCGGTGCGGCGAAGATTGCCTTCTCGCATCGAAAACCGCGAAGTTCGTTTGTTTCCGTGTTCAAACAAACAACGTCAACGCCTTTTTCGTTCGGAATGATTTCGAGCGCGATAGTTTTCAGCCGCGCTTTGTCCTTTATTTTTTCAAACAAAAAATTGACAAAACGCCCGTTGCCTTCGGGAAAGGTGATAAAAGGCTGCGATTCCTCGCCAGATTTTCGTAGGCGCGAGCAGAAATAAAAAAGTCCAGCCCAGGCGGAAGTCTGCTCCAATTTCAAACCGTAATCGTCGCGGCAAGCATAATCGCAATACCAGAAAAGCCTTTCCGAGGTGAAACCCTTCTGTCTCAGCCAACCGGCAAACGAGATTTTATCAAGCGCGGTAACTTCCGCGTCTTTTGAAGAATTTTCCAGCGGCACGACGAAAGCGCGTTTGCCGTCAGCGTCGCGCCAGTTCACCCAAAAATCAATCTGTTTTTGAAATTCATTTAATTGCCGCTTGTCATCCTCGCTCGCGCCGACGGTCAAATACAAGCCTTCATACCAGCGACCTTTATAAAAAACTCTGTCCTCCGGCTCGCGACAGAGAAACTGCTCTTTGATAAGAATTTCGCCGTTTTGATCTCTGCCTTCGATAAGATTCATTTCGTCGAGAAGCGAGATCAATTCCGCGTTTTCCTGAAACGGAACCGGCAGATAATGCGCGCCCCACGGGTAGCCGACCAGATTTGAAGTCCCGCTCTGCGACGTGCCGCCGATTTTGTTTTCCAATTCCAAAAGCACAAAATCGCTGAAGTTTTCCTTTTGCAATTTCCAAGCGGTTGAAAGACCGGCAATACCGCCGCCGACAATGGCGATTTTCACGTTTTCCCAATTGTTTTCGGGAACTTCAAAGTTACGGTTTTCGCGCAGGATGTGTCCGGCATTGACGTTTGCGCCCACTATTTCGCCTGCCGGGAAGGGAGTATTTTCAGAACTCGATCTGCAAGCCGAAAGCGCGAATGGCAAGCCTAAAAATGCAGATAAAATTTCGCGGCGCGTAAGCTTCATTAATAAAAATCATTTCTGTAAAAACTTTAATGGAATTTTGAGTTTTTACATTCGGAATAGCTGAAAGCTGATAGATAAAACAAAGTTATCACCTATCAGTTATCAGCTTTCAGCTATTCCGAAGAAATTTTTTGCAAAATTGTAAGAATGAATCAAAGTTATTCCGCTTTTTTTGCGGTTTTAAGCGATGAAATCAACATCTTTTGCAATTCTTCACAATCAGCGATAAGAGATTGCGCCTGCTTTTCGCTCAGAAAATTGGCGTCGCGTAAAAGTCTTAACCAAAAATTTGTTTTGAATGCCTCTTTATTGGCAACGGAATATTTTTGCAGAAAATCAGCCCGACTTTCACCCTGTTTGGCTTCTTCAATCAAAACTCCGATTGCTGTTCCAGAATCCAAAACCTTTTTCGATAAGACGAATTCATGTTTTTCATCATTCAGAAATTGACTGAGTTTAACTATGCGTAAAGCAAACTTGTAAGATTTTTCTTGTAAAATATTCTCGCTCATAATTATTAACCATTCGCTTAATCTGAATGTAAAAACTACTCAAATCTTCGCCATTCAGCCTCGTAATACCTGACAAGCGCCTGATTATCCAGCCGGTTTATTTCAATTTTCTCATCAGTCGGCAGCGTCGTGTCGGACGGAAAATCGAACAGAGAGGCAAAGGAATTTTCGTTTAGAAATTTTAATTCGATGTTTTCACGGGGCTTTTTCGGCGTTTCAAAAGGTTGGATCTTTGCCAATGCGTAGCCCCAGATTCCAAAGCTTGGAACGGTTGTTTGAAACGGCTTAACGTGAAAACCGGAGGCTTCGAGCGTTTTGATGATAGACCAGTAGGAATAGCGGGCGATCAGCGGCGAAGTGCATTGGATAACGACCGCCGAATCGGGTTTTAATTTGGTTTTTAATAAATTATAAAATCTCGTCGTGTAAAGCTTTCCCAAAGCGAAATTGTTCGGGTCGGGAAAATCTACGATTGCGATGTCAAATGCTTCGGCTTCGGTTTCGTTGAGCCAGACGTAGGCGTCGGCATTGATGACGGAAACGCGGCTGTCTTCCAATGCGCGATTATTTAATTCAGCCAGCGCGGGAAGATTTTTCGCAATATTCGTCATTTCCGGGTCGAGATCAACCAGAGTTACGCTTTCAACCGCCGGATACTTTAAAATTTCACGAACCGCGAGACCGTCGCCGCCGCCTAAAACCAGGACTCTTTTCGGCGCGGCTTCAAACGCAGCAAACGCCGGATGAACAAGGGCTTCGTGGTATCGGTATTCGTCGAAGGAATTGAATTGAAGATTGCCGTTTAGGAAAAGCGCGTAGCCGGTTTTGCCTTTTGTTATGACGATGCGCTGATACGGCGAGCTTTTCGCGTAAATTATATTATCAGCGAAAAGCGCGTCTTCGGCGAGCGAGGTCAGCGTGTC
>DATHTS010000717.1:0-3499 GCA_035462935.1 Pyrinomonadaceae bacterium | reverse complement strand
TTCCGATGGTTCGCAACGCGGCTCAAGTCAAATGGATTTCGATTTTTCTTTGCACGTTTTTACTTTCATTTATCTTTGTGCGGTGGCAGCAGGATTTCTTTAGATTAAATAACCGGTATTTATCTATTTTTGGCGGCATATTCCTCCTTTTGAGCTTTTTGCTTTTGTTCATCGCGCCGCTTTTGGGGCTTTATGTCGTTTTTCAAAATAACGATGCGGATATGCTTCAATTTACGGAAATTTTCGTGAGGCTTCTACTTCTCGGAGGCTTCTCCATTGCAATTACCCTTTTTATTTATCGGCAGCGATTTCTAGTTAATTACTAGGAGGTATCTCAAAAATCAGAAATAAAGTTCAGAGCCCAAACTACAGTTTGTTTTTGTTAAGAAATAACACCTCCGCAAGCCCGGACTCTGAACTTGGATTCGTATTTTTGAGATAGCCTCTGGTATTTACCAACAACATTTACTCCAGCAATACCGTTAAATGCGCCAAATCGCACATCTTATATTTGCCGGATTTTAAAACCGGGAACTTTAAGTCTGACTAACATTTCCTCTTACCTTTCCACTCTTACTCGGGTTTCTATTAAAGATAAAATAAATTACCAAGCCGATTGCGGCGACAATCAAAATAGCCAAGCCTTCCTTTCTGAAATCAACATTCGTCAGAAGCCAAACAATTAACCCAAGCGACAAAATCGAAGCGACGATGCCGTATGGAACCAGAAATTTTGCTTCGGGCGCGTCTTTTCTTTGTCGAAAAACCGGAAGCGCCGCGCAGGTCGTCGCGTAAACTATCAAGCGCGTAATCGTGCTGATGGTTAGCGCCGCGATAAAAGAGGTTTGAATGGTGAAAATGAGCATCACGATTGCGGTCAAAAACAGCGCGACAAAAGGCGTTTTGAATTTATCGTGAGTTTTTCCCAAAATTTGCGGCAGTTCCTTTTGTTCCGCCATTGCGAACGGAATACGCGAAGCGGTTAAAAACCCGCCATTTAAGTTTCCGAAAATCGAAATCAACGCGCCGACGGCAATAAATGATGCGCCGAAACCGCCCAAAAACACATTCGCGGCATCAGCCAGCGGGCGTTCCGAGTTTGCCAATCCGGGCAGAGTTCCGATGCTGACGATTTGAATCAAAATATAAAGCACGGCGACGATTCCCAGAGCGGTCAGCAAGGCGAAGGGTACATTTTTTTGTGGGTCTTTCGTCTCGCCCGCGGGAATTACCGCCGCTTCAAACCCGACATAAGCATAAATCAAAATCAGCACGGCTTCGGAAAATCTTCCGTATTCGGGCGTCGGAGAAAGACTGAAATTTTCCGGTTGGATAAAAAACAAACCGACCAATGCGAAAATCAGCAGCGGCACGAGTTTTCCGACGGTGAAAATATTAGTCAGCATCGCTGATTCTTTCACGCCGAGAAAATTTACGGTTGTCAGAATCAAAACGACCAGACTGATGAGCAAAATGCGTATTAAACCTTCGTTGGCGGCGGGATAGAAGAATCCGAGATAAGCTAAAAGCAAATTGCAGTTTGCCGCAAAAGTCGTTATTCGAACAATCCAGTAAAGCCAGCCGACTTCAAAACCGACCATTGAGCCGAAGGCGCTGTGCCCGTAAAGATACATACCGCCCGTCGCGCGAAAACGGCTGGCAACTTCGGCAAAACACAGCACGATAAAGGCGATAATCACCGCGCAGGCGATAAACGCGAACAGGCTGTAGCCGCCGATCAAAGCCGTAACTTTTGACGGCAAACCGAAAATTCCCGCGCCGATAATCGTGTTTATCGTTATCGCCGTCAAATCCCAGCGGCTGATGCCGCGAATAAGTTTTTCGTCTGTCATTTTTTAACTTTTTTGTGAACCGCTTTTCGTTTATACTCTGAAAAACGTCTTTCCGTAAAGGCATCCGAAGAAAACTTATGAAATTTTTATCCGCTTTTTTAATTGGCTTGCTCCTGCTTTGCTGTTTTTCCGGCAATATTTACGCTCAGAAAAAAACCGGAAAGCAGAAAAATCACGAGCCGCTTAAAATGGAGCATTCGCCCGAATTGCAGGCGCTTCTCGATAAAGCCGTCAGCGAAACCATCAGCGGTTTTCTGCCGAAAGTCGTCAAAAATGAAAATGTGGCGGCGACTTTGATTGATTTGCGCGATCCGCAAAATCTGCGAACGGCGCATTATAATGGCGATGTAAGACTCTATACAGCGAGCGTCGTGAAAATGTTTTATATGGCGGCGCTTCACCGCTGGCTCGAAGACGGAAAAGTAAAGCTCACGCCGGAACTCGAACGCGGTTTGAAGGATATGATTGTGGATTCGTCAAACGACGCGACGCATTATATTTTGGACGTTTTGACCGATGCGCCGAACGGAAATGAGCTTTCGCCGAAAGAGTTGGAAAAATTCGCCTACAAACGAAACGCAGTCAATCGCTATTTTCAATCGCTCGGCTACGAAAACATCAATGTCAATCAAAAAACTTATTGCGAAGACATTTACGGGCGCGAGCGGCAGTTTTGGGACAAAGGCAAATACCGAAATATGCTGACAACCAACGCGACCGCGCGGCTGCTGGCGGAAATCGCTCTCGGCAAATCCGTCACACCGGAAAGAAGCCAAAAAATGCTGGATTTGATGAAGCGCGATTTTACAGGCGAAGCTAAAGACCCGGATAATCAAGCGCACGGTTTTACGGGAATCGCTTTGAATAACTTAAAGATGACGGATGCGAAATTATGGTCGAAAGCCGGCTGGACGAGCAAATCGCGCCACGATGCGGCTTATATCGAAACGCCTGACGGATTGAAATTCGTGCTTGTCGTTTTCACGGAAAACAATTCAAATGAGCGAGGAATTATTCCGGGAATTGCCGAAAAAGTTATAAATGGGCTTAAATAAATGGAAGACGAATTACGACCTGAATATGATTTGTCGAAACTAAAGGGCAGAACTCGCGGAAAATATGTCGAGCGTTATCGGCAAGGCACGAACGTTATCTTACTTGAGCCGGACGTAGCCGAAGCTTTTCCCGATTCTGAATCTGTTAATAAAGCCTTGCGGCTGCTAATGGAATTGGCGCATAAACAAGTCAGATCATAGTTATAAATTTATGAGTATAAACAACGGAAACGGACACCGACCGAAACCGAAAAACGTTCTCGGCGGCGAATTAAAAGTTTGCTGCACATCGCCGATGACGGGCTTTTACCGCGACGGATTCTGCAAAACAGGCGCGAACGATCCCGGCAGACACACGGTTTGCGCGGAATTAACGGATGAATTTCTCAAATTTTCTTTTGCAATGGGCAATGATTTGATCACGCCGCATCCCGAATTCGGTTTTCCGGGTCTGAAAGCGGGCGACAAATGGTGTCTCTGCGTTTTGCGCTGGCGCGAAGCGTTTGAAGCGGGCGTCGCGCCGCCGATTGTTTTGGAAGCGACGAACGAATCGGCTTTGCAGGTCGTCTCGCTCGAAGATTTGCAAAGTTA
>DATHTS010000716.1:0-2623 GCA_035462935.1 Pyrinomonadaceae bacterium | reverse complement strand
TCAGCCCGAAATAAAACGGATTGTGAAGAATTGTTGAGAGCCCGTTTATTGTGACTTTATTGCCGCGTTTGTTGCGAAGCCCGCGCTCGTACATTTCATCTGCGAGGGCGATCGATCCCCAATTTCCGGTGGCGTAAAGCTCAAAAGCCTGCCGGATGAGCGGCGACTGAATGGGATCAATCTTTTTCGGCTGACCTTTGCCGGCGTCCAGATAGCCGATTACGGCGCGAAATGGGTATAATCCCTGTTTGAGCCGCCCGTAGATGCCTTTGATGGTTTCTTCCCGCAGATTTCTGATGTAATCAGACGCCACTACCGCTTGGATGTCGGCGGAAAGCCTGCCGCCGCGCGAATTCAGATCCAGACTTTCAGCAGCGAAATGTATTTTAATGCCTGAGTCGGTCAGGGACTGCAAATCAGCCCAATCTCTTAAATTCCGGGCGCTGCGGTCAATTTTATGGATAATAACGCCGCTCGCTTTGCCCCTGCGAAGGGTTTTGAGCATTTCCAAAAAGACCGGTCTGCCGGATTTGGCGGCAGTTTCGCGTTCTTCAAAATGCCTGCTGATGTTTAGGTTAAATTTTTGGGCGTATCTTTCAATGGCGGCTTTTTGTTCGGCAAGCGACGTTCCTGATTGCCCCTGTCTTTGGGTCGAAACGCGAACGTAGGAAAAGTAGTTTTTCTTTCTCATGGCGAGCGTTGGAGTTTAATGATAAGGCGAGAAAATCAAGACTTGTCAGACGAGTCTCTCTTTTTCCTAAGCATAGCCCGCCGTTCGAGTTCGGTCAAAAGTTCGGGATTTTCCCGCGAAATTCGCTCGAAAATTCGCTTGACCACCGCCAAATACCGGAGCAGGCGATATTCGGCTTCTCGCTGCTCTTCAGGCGATAAATCGGGATACAAATCATCGATGGTGATTTCCCGGTCAAATTTTGGGTAATCTTTTCCGGGCATAACAAAATAGGGCGTTTTAAGTTCAACGCTAAAGTCATAATAGAAAATTCTTTCGAGTTAATCGTCTTTGGAATGAGTTTTCAGGTAAACCGCTCCGGCGGCGACGGCGGAAAACAAAAATGCGTAGTAATCGTTCTGCCATTTATTCGGGCGATTCCAATATCTTTCAAGCTGCGGGTAAGATTCGAGCAGCGCTTCAAACGCCTTTTTTTCAGTGGGCGTCTTATCTTTCCCCAAGACAAGTTTTATCTGCTCAAGCGTCACTTCACCGGTTTCTAAATTATTCTTTGCAGATTCAGATTTAATTCGCCCGGCAATCTTTTCCAAATCCGGTGACCGCTTTTGGTATTGGCTGATGGATTTGATGACGACAGTTTTGACTGCAAAGCTTTCGAAAAGCTTTTGCAGAATGCCGGTGATTTCTTTGAGCGACCGTCTATTTGATTTCCGGTATCTGAGGGTTTTAACCGATGCATAGACCAAATCAGCGCCCGCAAAAACGGCGATTCCCAACTCCCGTTTTCCGGGAGCGATTGCCAGAATGACGTTTGGTGAGGAGTTCACCGGCTTGGAAAAAAATTCCCTTTGTTTAAGCGATTGGTTTGCTGCTCAAAGTTTTACATATCAGTTGCCTTGAATTTTCTTGCTTCTTTCTTGAACCAGAACGGTGATATGGCGGCGTATTTTGTCCGCTTCGAATTCTGTGATCCGACCGCTGTTCAGCGTTTCCAAATAGGTGCAATAATCCATCTCGCGGGCGTTTTGAAGGTTTATTCTACCCACTAGACCCGGCTGCTTGATGGAGTTTTCCAGTTCCTTCCGGCAATGGCGAACAAAGCCCTCGAAAAGAACGCTGACGGGCAGTCCGTAAAGAATGGAAAGTTTTACGGCTTCCTTAAAACCCGGTATTCTCTGACCGGTTTCGTAACGAGAAAGCTGATAAGTGCTGTTGTGTCCGAGAAGGACGGCAACTTGTTTTTGTTCGTAGCCGAGACGCTTGCGTCTCAGAGCCAGGAGACTCGAATTTATGTTCGACATCTTTGTTTTTTTATTAATTTTTGTTTAGCGGTCGAATGCGTTACTTTTAAGGTAACAGTTATTACAAAACAAAAATAGCGGGAAAAATTTGCCGCCAGCGGCAATTCTTCCAGCAGCTCTCCCCGCGAAAATGTATTCTGGCGTATATCTACCTAAAAAAATCCTATCTGATCCTTCAATGAGCGACGCTCAGAAGACTGTGGCAATAATCCATTTTGATATTAATGGTAGATAATGAAACTCGCTTGCGGAAAAATCTGAAGAATTCATAAAAACAGCTTTTAATAACCCGTTTCTGCCAATCAGGGCTCCGCCAAAATTTTCATATTTTTTTCATTTCCGCCCTTTAAAATTAATATAGATAACCTTTAGCGGAGTACAGATCACACCCGAATAATCCCTGAAATCCAGCCCCAATCTCATTTTGCTTCAATTACTCACTATTCACGCCAATTAACCCCTTCGCGGAAGGAGGAAATATGAAAAAAGACAAGCTGCCGAAAGGCGTATATTATCGCTATAAAAACAGCCCGAATCTGTGGATTGCTTACACGGATGAAAACGGGAAACGAATTAAGGAGTCTGCTAAGACTACCGACCCGAACGTTGCCAGGGCATTTCGAGACAGGCG
>DATHTS010000715.1:0-3391 GCA_035462935.1 Pyrinomonadaceae bacterium | reverse complement strand
CTCTTTTTTCATAAACCTCACGCACCATTCGCACGTCTTCCAGAAATTTCGTCAGTTCTTCGAGCCGCAAAGCCTGCGGTCCGTCAACGAGAGCGGCGCTCGGTTCGGGGTGAAAATCCACCAGAATCATATTCGCTCCGGCGATTACGCCCTGTGCCGTAACGTGCATAATGTCCAAAATCCCGTCGGAGCTTCTCGAGCGCGCGCCGACCGAGTGCGACGGGTCAATGCAGACGGGCATTCGCGTCAGGCGTTTGACGACGGGAATGTGCGCGAAATCAACCATATTCCGGTGCGGGTCGCCGATGTTGGTTTTCATTCCGCGCAAGCCGAAGACGACTTTTTGATTGCCCTCGCTCGCCAGATATTCGGCGGCGTGGAGCGATTCGTCGAGCGTGATGCCGAAACCGCGTTTGAGCAGAACGGGAAATTCCTGCTGTCGCCCGACGCTTTTGAGAAGCTCGAAATTCTGCGTGTTGCGCGTCCCGATTTGCAGCATCACGCCGGTTGGATTTCCGGTTTGTTCTAATGCTTCGCGGATTTCATTAATGTGAGATTCGTGCGTTACTTCCATCGCAATGACTTTGATTTCGTATTTTCCGGCAAGCTCGAAAACATACGGCAGACATTTTTTGCCGTACCCTTGAAACGAATACGGACTCGTGCGCGGCTTGTAAGCGCCCATCCGCGTGCAGACCTGCCCGTTTTCCTGCAGAACTTTCATCATTTTTTCGACGCTCGCGGGCGAATCAACCGCGCACAAACCGGCGAAAACGTTGAGATTATCCTGACTGAAGCGCACGCCTTGATAACTGAAATTATTCGCCCGGCTGTCCTCTCGATGCCGCCCTAAAACGCGGTATTCTTCGGAAACGCGGACGACATGATCAACCGCCGAAAAGCTTTTCATTTCTTCGAGCGGAATCGCCGCCGTGTTGCCGATCAAATAAATTTCGGTCAAAACCTGCTCCGCCCCTTGAACGCGGTGAACGCGCCATTCGATGTTCGGCAGATTTTTCAGACGCTTTTCCAGACGCTGATATTCTGTGGAATCGGTGCTGATGTTTGGTTTAAGAATCAGAATCATATTTTTAATTGAGTTTTTATTTATCTTCGGTTATTTCAATTGTCGAATATCGTCCGAGAAAACGAACTTCTTCCGCCTGCGCGCGAATTTCTTCGAGCGCGCCGCGCAATTCGCTTTCGCTTTCCGGGGTTTGCAAATCGAGATAAAAATTAAACTGCCAGGGATAATCTTTGAGCGGGCGGCTTTCAATTTTCAGCAAATCAATTCCGCGCCGGACAAAAGGGCGGAGCGCGTTATGAAGAGCGCCCGGGCGATGCGTCAATCTGACGACCAGCGAGACTTTATTTCCCTCATTTAATACATCTGAAACGGGCGACAAAAGCGCGAAGCGGGTGTAATTTTCCGCGTGGTCTTCGACGTGCTCGCGCAGGATTTTCCCGCCGTAAATCTCGGCGGCGCGTCTTCCGGCAATCGCCGCCCGCGAAACATCGTTGCTCTCGACCGCGCGGCGCACGCTTCCCGCCGTATCGTCCGCCGCCACGCCCGTCAAATGCGGATTTTCGGCAAAAAACCTTTCACACTGCGCCAGCGCGACCGGATGGGATTCGACCGTTTCGACCGATTCAAATGTCGAATCGGGACAGCCAATTAGAAAATGCGAAATCGGCAGAATTATTTCCGCCGCGATATTCAGCGAGCTGCTTAAAAGCAAATCGTAGCAGCGATGTACCGAACCGACCAGACTGTTTTCCAGCGGCGTCAAAATATAATCGGCTTTGCCTTCGTCAATCGCTTGGAATAATTCTTCAAACGTCGGAAAAGCGACCGTTTGACAATCTTCGCCAAGAAGTTCCAAAGCCGCCGTTTCGCTAAAACTTCCCGGCTCGCCCAAAAAAGCCACCCGCGATTTTTCGGTCAGACGCGACGAATCAAACGCCCCTTTTTCGGAAGATTCAGCCGTTTTTTGAAAGCTCTTTTGCTGGAGAAGAAGCGATTCATCAATGATTCGCTGAAAGATGTTGTAGATATTTTGATTATCAAACGGACCCGGATTTTCGCGGCACAGCCGGTTTAAAACCTCTCGCTCACGATTCGGGTCGCAAAGCGAAGCGTCATCACGCTTTTTCACCGCGCCGACGCGCAGAGCGATTTCCGCCCGTTTGTTCAAAAGTCGGAGCAGTTCGTTGTCAATCGCGTCGATTTCCGCCCGCGGATTATTTACTTGTTCCATTTTCTATTCGCCAAACCAAAAAGGTCATCACCCCTTTCTGTGGTAATGACCTTTTATTCGACAATCTCCTCGCCTGTCATTACCTGTTCAAAACAAGAATGAAGATAAAAAAGTTCATGATAAAAAACGGCGAAAATTGCCGGATGTTTGAGTAAACTTTTTTACGCTCGGAATGACAGTTTTTCATATTCGGAAGTCTCGGACTTTTTGAGATTAAGATTAAAATTGTTTCTTGTCAAAAAAATATTAAGATTTTGCGGAAAATTCCTCTTTTAAAATCAAATCCGCCGCCATTTTTCCCGAAAGCAGCACAAGCGGCATTCCGCCGCCGGGATGCGTGGCACCTCCAACGAAATAGAGATTTTCAATATCTTTCGACTTATTCGGAATTCGCATAAAAGCCGAAAAAATTCCGTTTGACGAGACGCCGTAAATCGAGCCTCGGTTGGCGCGGAAGATTTCTTCAAAATCGGCGGGCGTAAGGATTTCTTCAAAGTCGATTGCCTCATTTAAGCCTTCCAGCCCAAAATCTTCCAGCATTTTTATCACGTTGTCGCGGTAAGGCTCGGCTTCGATGCTCCAATTTACCTGCCGATTTGTGTAAGGCGCGTTGACCAGGATGAAAAGATTCTCGCAGCCTTCGGGCGCTTGCGCCGGGTCGGTTTTGGTCGAGGCGCAGACGTAAACGGTCGGGTTCGGCGTCGGGATTCTGACGCGGAAAATGTGGCGGAATTCAATTGGGTAATCGTCGGAAAAGAAGATGTTGTGATGCGCGAGCTGCGGAAAACGCTTTTTCACGCCCAAAAGCAAAACAAAGCCGCTCGAAGAAGGCTCGCGTTTTTCTAATCTTTTATCCGAAAACGAAGGTCTTTCTTTCGGTTCAATCAAACGACGATAAGTTTCAATCGCGTCGGCGTTTGAAATTACAAACTCGGCGCGAAATTCTTCTCCTTCTCCAAACTCATCCTCCTTTAATTTTACGCCGACCGCTTTTCGATTTTCGATGAGAATCTTTTCGACTTCCGCGCCGAACTCGAATTCTACGTCCAACTCCCGCGCAAGTTTTTCCAGCGCCTTCGGTATTTCATAAATTCCCCCTTTCACATACCACGCGCCCAAACCGAATTCGACAT
>DATHTS010000714.1:0-2058 GCA_035462935.1 Pyrinomonadaceae bacterium | reverse complement strand
CTTTGATTGATACCGGCTCGCGTATGGACGACGTAATCTTTGAGGAATTCAAGGGAACGGGCAACTCGGAAATTCATTTAGACCGACGCCTGAGCGACAAACGCCTCTTCCCGGCGATTGATTTACAGCGTTCGGGAACGCGCAAAGAGGAGCTTCTGATTGATAAGGAAGACCTGAACCGCATCTGGGTTATGCGCCGCGTTCTGAATCCGCTCTCGCCGACCGAACAAATGGAAGTCGTGCTGGAAAGATTGTCGAAGACGAAAACCAACGCGGAATTTCTGGCTTCGATGCAGAGTTAAAAGGAAAATTAAACTTTAAAAGAAGAAGGGCGAGAATAACACTCGCTCTTTTTCATTTTAAATATAAAGAAAAAATTAACCTTTAGCCTTTTTCTTCGACGCGTTTTCGACGCAGTTTTTTGCCACCGCCAGAACTGCCAGAGTCCTAAAATATTTATCGTTAAAACTTTTGGCGTGTGCGAGGGAAAGCTCGAAATCCTTTTTGCTGATTTCCTGAAAAGTAGTTTCCATATTGAAACCGGGAGTCGAATAGCTAGCGAAAAAGCCGAAATCCTTGCCTGTAATTTGTCTTATAACCGAGCTGGAAAAAATGTTTGGGTTTTCCAGTTGATTGACTATTCTAATAGCTTCGGCTAGCTCATCAAGAGCCATTGTATGATTGACCTTCTCATACATAACCGCCAAGCCAAATAAAACCTGCGCTTTTTCGACCGTGTTATCGGCTTGTCGCGCAATTTTGGAAACTTCGTTGAGCGTATCTAAAACCATTGTAGTTTCATTTACATTTTTTAACTGCTCTCCCGCAATATCGAAAAATAGAACGGCGCGATGCTCAATTTCAGGTATTTTGAGAGCATATTTCCTTGCGTCATCAAAACGTCCTTCCTTTATGGCAAGTTTTGAACGCAAGAAATAAAAATAATTCGCTGTGTCTTTGCGCGTCTCTTCCTCCTGAATTTTATTTAGCCAAGATTCGATTTGCTTATACTCTTCTTCTTTTTTTGCGGATGTAACCAAACCTAAAATCATATAGTCGGTGAGTTTTCCGTCAGACTCAGCTTTCTTTGTGATTTCGAGCCTTTTATCAAATCCCGCGTCGATATTTTCGAAAATTTTTTCTCTTTCGCCGAGTTTCTTTCGATTTTCTTCATTCATCAGGGAATTCGCCAGCGCTCTAGCTTCGCTAAAACGCTGCAATAAATTCGGGAAATTCTGAATTATTATCGGTTCAAATTCCTGCAAAGCGCTGAAAATATAGAGCGCTTCCGGCTGGCGATGCTGGTCGGGAGCTCGGTTTATATCATCAGGATTGTTTGCGAAAATCCTGGCGCGCTGGAAAAATGTTTCAAAAAACTGTCTTTGTAAATTCGGTTTGGGAATCAGGTTTTTGGGGACGCTGGCTCCGAATTGATATTTGTCAATTCCGAAAATTCGCTGACCGGCAAACGGGTAAGCCGAAAGAAACAGCAACCGGCGCGGCGTTTCGGTTCTGTAATTTTGCAACAGTTCAGCATAGAGAGCGTCGGCAAACTCCTGATTGTCTTCGGAGAATGAAAAAAGAACACAATACCAGTGAAAATAAAGGCGATAGTTCATCAAACGACGAAAAAGATGCCAGCTCAAACCCGGCTTTGTTTTTACGTTTTCTTTCGCCAGATTTAATAAATCATTAAGCTCGCGCGTTTCGTTAAATGAATTTGTCCTATCTTGAACCGATTTTTCATATTCCTTCAAAATCTGTTCGGATAAATTTTTTGCCCATTCGCTGTCTCTTTTTGCGATTGCGCGAATAACTTCCAGACGATGATCCGGCAGCTGTGACCGAATCAAGCGTTCTTTTTCCCCGGCTTTTTTTTCCTCAAAACCTTTTTCTAAAAATCGCTCGTTTGAAACCTTAAAAGCCTCGGTAAAATATGCTCGCGCAGTCTGCTCATCAAATTTCCAAAGAAAATCGGCAGAACGAATCAAAATTCTAATTCGCTTGTCGGTTTCTTCAACCGTTTTACTTTCGGAAACCTGCTGTTCGACCAAGCTT
>DATHTS010000713.1:0-18554 GCA_035462935.1 Pyrinomonadaceae bacterium | reverse complement strand
CCTACGGTAGAAAATGTCGGGTAAATAACATAGTTGTCTATTATTCCCGCCCCTAAACCGTAGAACGTCAGGGCAAACGTGATAATGAAAACGCCGTAGGTTTTGAAAATTGAATCTTTCATTATTTTTTCTTTAAGTCCGTCTGTTTGAACTATGGCTCTTTCCAACTGTTTCTTCGTGGCTTATTCAAAATTCATTCGTTTAAGAAAAGAAACAAAACGCGGCTCGCTGCGGAGATTGTTCCACTTCGGCTCGATCTTCAAAAAAGTCATTCTCGGATCTCGCTCCTGAAATCCGCGCTCAAGCCACGCAAAAGTTTCATCATTCTCGCCTAACGCATTATAAATTAGTGCAATGTGGTAAGGCGAAACGTAGCGCTCCTTTGATAATTTCAACAATTTTTCAAGCTCGTTTCGCGCTTCTAATTGCTTACCTGACTTTACCAGCGCATAACAGAGGAACGCGACCGATTGGCTGCTAATTCTGTTCAGTTCTCCAGCCCTGCGCGCTTCGGCAATGGCTTCTTCATACATTCCTTTCTCGATATAAACGCTTGAAGCAAACGAATGAGCGAGTCCGAAATTAGAATCCAGTTCAAAAGTCTTCTGCAATCTATCTAACGCTTCATCAGTTTGTCCGGCGTGAAGCAGGAATTGCCCTTCGAGCGCATTAAATACTAAAGAGAGCGGGTCAAGTTCCCTGGCGCGTTTCGCCTCGGCGAGTGCTTCTGCGTGCCGTCCGGTATTTGAAAGTAAATATGCGTATAACAGATGGGCGTCGGCGTTATTCGGATTAAGCTCTAAGGCTCGTTTGAGTTGATTTTCGGCTGCTCTCCAATCCCAATCGTACCAAAATATGATTGAGCTAAGCGAGGTATGAGCTTCAACTAAGCGGTTGTCAATTTCAAGCGCCTTTTGCGCTGCGACTTTTGCTTTCGGCATTTTCGGTTGCGGGAACTTCGCCGGACAGCGCAATCGAGCGATACGCATCCGAAAGTCCGGCGTGGGCGAGCGCGTAATTCGGATCAATTTCAATCGCCTGCCGGAAATATGACGTTCCCTTTTGAATGTCCGGCGATGTAAGTTTGAAAATGTGGTAGCGCCCCTTCAGATAAAGCTGGTAAGCTTCGGCATTTTCGGTGTATCGTCTGGCTAATTGCTGTTGCTCGGAAGCCGTTAGTTTCAGACGCAAATTGCTCGCCACCACCTGCGATACTTCGTTTTGGGCGGCGATAATATCGGTGCCGGTTTTAACAAATTGATCGCCCCAGATTTGCGAATCATCTCTGCCGTCAATCAGGCGAACGTTTATCACGTATTTATCTCCGATTTGTCGAATGTCGCCCGTCACGAGAGCTCCCACGCCGAGCTGCGCGGCGATTGCCCGCGTGTCGGTCTGATCGTCCTTGAAGCGAAACGCGGAGCTTCTCGACATCACTTTCAAATCTGAAAGCTGCGAGAGATTGTTGATAATGCTTTCGGTTATACCGTCGGAAAGATATTCGGCATTCGGGTCTTGACTAGCATTGACAAACGGCAGAACGGCAAGCGATTTTTTGCCGTCCGCTATTGAAGACGTATTTCCCACCGATCCGAAATAGTAAGCAAAACCGATTACGCCAAAAACTAACAAAGCCGCCGCAAACGCAGCAAATAAAAAGAAACGGCGTTGAGCTTGAGATTTACGCGAAGAAGGCAGAATAAGCGGAGACGAGCTTTTATCGCCCGAAACGCCGCGCAGATGACGCAAATCTTCTGCCATCTCCGCAACTTCCGCATAACGCTTTTCTTTTTCCTTTTCCAGAGCGCGGCTGACAATTTGTTCCAGTTCCAGCGAAACGTCACTTCTTATTTTTATCAGCGGCTCAGGTTCGCGCTCCAAAATGGCGGCAATGCGGTCTGATTTTGTTTTGCCCGCAAAAGGCAGTTTTCGCGCAATCATTTCGTAAAGAATCACGCCCAAACTCCAGATGTCTGTCCGCGAATCAATCTCCAAACCGCGCGCCTGTTCCGGCGACATATAAGCAGTTGTCCCGATAATCTCGCCGATTTCCGTTTCGATCAAAGCCTTCTATCCTTTTTCGGTCGGTCTGTATTTAGCGATGCCGAAATCCAGAACTTTCACCAAACCGTCTTTACGAATCATAATGTTTTCCGGTTTGATGTCGCGGTGAACGATTCCCGCAGAATGTGGCGCCGTGAGTGCCGAAGCGACTTGCAAAGCGATGTCGAGAGCCTCGCCGATTGATAATTTCTTTTTTTGCAAAAGAGAGCGAAGGGTTGTTCCGTCAATAAATTCGGTGGCGATAAAATCTCTGCCCTTCCATTCACCGATTTCGTAAATAGTAACAATGTTCGGGTGATTCAAAGCGGAAGTAGCAAATGCTTCCTGACGAAAACGGCTGACGCGATCTTCATCTTCAATAATGTGTGCGGCAAGCAGTTTGAGAGCGACTTTTCGATTAAGGCTCGTATCTTTTGCCAGATAAACCTCGCCCATTCCGCCTTCGCCTATTTGTTCGATAATTTCGTAATGCTTGAAACACACACCCTTTTTGAGTTTTTCAGCACTGCTTTTGATAACATCCGCAACCTCACCGACTGCGGGCGATTCCATAAAACTTTCGGCATTGTTGAACGAATCAAGCAGCGATTCGATCTCGCGGCGAACATCCGTCTCATCCGGGCAAACCTCATCAAGATACTTCAAACGCAGTTCGGGCGGGAGCTTTCTCGCCTCAGCGAAAATCTTTTTTGCTTTTTCCCAATCCTCGTTTTTCACCTGGTTAATTCACGATGCAGCCAAGCCTTCGCCATCGCCCAATCATCAGCGACAGTCGTGCGCGAAATGCCTAAAGCTTCCGCCGTTTCTTCTAAAGTTAAATCACCAAAATACCTGAGTTCGACAATTCGCGCCTGCCGCCCGTCAATCTTTTCCAATCTTGTTAAGGCTTCGTCTAATGCTATCAGATCAATGCTCTTTTCTTTGTCGGCAATAAAAATGGCTTCTTCCAAAGGTAGTTTTACCAAATCGCCTCCACGCTTTTCACGGTTTTTGGCGCGGGCGTAATCAACCAGAATCCTTCGCATCATGTTGGCAGCAATGGCAAAAAAATGAGTCCGGCTTTCCCAGTTCACCTCGCGCTGGTCAACCAGTTTCATATAGGCTTCATGAATTAGCGCGGTAGTTTGGAGCGTGTGATCGCGTCGTTCGCGGCTTAAAAAACGGGCAGCCTGTCGGTGCAGTTCGTCATAGACGAGCGGCATCAAATCCTCCAATACCTCACGGTTACCGCCGCTCCACTCGCGCAGCATCTGGGTTATATTCGGAGTTTCACTCATTGTTTGCCTGCTCGCTTCTGATTATTTTTGCTAACTGCGAGAATATACCCGCCAAAATACCAAGTCAATAATCTTTCATCTGTAAAAATAAAAAACCGGACGGTTTCCACGCTTACGACGCGCTAATAGATAGAGCCGAAAAGTTTGCGGCTGAAATAAATTAAACAAAAGTGAGGGAAAAACAATGAAAAAAACATTCTTGAAAACAGCAGGCGCATTGGCGTTAGCAGTTTTGGTATTGGCGGTATTCGCGCAAATTTCAGTGTTCACGCAGGAATTTGAAAAACAAGGACAACCGGAAGAAGCATTACTGGTTAACGGAAACGCACACAGGCTGGAAGGTTCGTGGAGCGCATCGGTCGCATTTACCAATTGTCGAACAGGCGCGCCGGTCAGCCCGCCATTCGCGGCAATGAATACTTTTATGCAGGGCGGGACGATGCAGGATTTCGGCGTTACTTCGGGTATGTTTCGCAGCCAGGGTCACGGCGTATGGAAACATGAGGGCGGACTGAATTACTCAAAAGCATTCCAATTCTTCCGCTTTAACACGGACGGCACTTACGCTGAAAGAATTGTCGTTAGATGTCGAATGGAGTTCAGACCCGATGACAATTATGTCGCCACATGCGGAATTGAAATTTACGATCCCAACGGCAATTTGTTGAGGAGAGCTTGTTCTAGCGAAGCAGCTACGCGGTTTGAATAGAACTAACACTCTTTGAATGTGGGGTTGGCGAAAATAATTATTTTCGCCAACCTGCCTTTAATTGAAACTAACTTAACATCTGCTCAACTACGCCATAGCTCGCCTGCAAAGCGTCGTTTAATTTCGCCGCGTCTGTTCCGCCGCCTTCCGCCATATCGGGCTTTCCGCCGCCGCGCCCGCCGACAATCGGCGCGATTTCCTGCACGATTTTTCCCGCCTTAATTTTATCAGTTAAATCATCGGAAACACGCACGATAAAGGAAACTTTATCTTCTTCAGCTCTGCCGAGGACAACCACGCCGCTTTTGATTCTTGCCAGCAGCGTGTCGGACAGATGACGCATTCCGCCTTTGTCCAAGCCTTCGACGATTTTCGTCACGACCTTAACGCCGTTTACGTCTTTCGCCTCGTCGCCGTTTGAAGAACCTGCGCTGATTGCGCCCGTCGCAATTTTCATTTTCAAATCTTCGACTTCGCGGCGCGTGCGCTTCAATTCCTCCTGCAATTTTTCGATTGCCGTCGGCAATTGGTCGCGTTGCGTTCGCAAAACGCTCAAAGATTTTTCAATCAGCTTTTCGTCTTCCCTGAATCTTTCAAAAGCGTCAAATCCCGTAATTGCGCGAATTCTTCTCACGCCCGAAGCAATCGCTTCGTCCGAAGTGATTTTAAACGCGCCGATGTCGCCCGTCGCGCGAACGTGCGTTCCGCCGCAAAGCTCCTTCGAGAAAACGCCTTCGCCGACGCTCAAAACTCTCACATTCGCGCCGTATTTCTCGCCAAACAGCGCGACCGCGCCTGTCCGCATCGCTTCTTCAATCGCCATCACATTCGTATTTACAGGATGATTTTCCAAAATATGACGATTGACCAAATCCTCGATTTCCCGAATTTCCGTCTCATTCAAAGGTTGATAATGCGTGAAATCAAACCGCAGGTAATTCGGCGCGACGACCGAACCGGCTTGCTTGACGTGCGTTCCGACAACTTCCTTCAAAGCCGCGTGAACCAGATGCGTCGCCGTGTGATTGCGCCGCGTCGCATCGCGTTTTTCCGTGTCCACTGTCGCCGTTACAGTGTCGCCGACTTTAATTAAGCCTTTCTCGACTTTCGATTTATGCAAAATTAAACCTTGCACGGGCGCGAAGGTGTCGAGAACTTTTGCTTTTGTTTCCGCATTTGTCAGAAATCCTGTGTCTCCAACTTGCCCGCCGGCTTCGGCGTAAAAAGGCGTTTGGTCGAGAACAATTAAACCTTCGTCGCCTTCTTTAAGTTCTTCAACTTCTTCATCGTCTTTGACCAAAGCAACAACTTTAGCGTTTTCCAACTGCGTCATTTCATAACCATGAAATTGATTCGCACCGACCTTTTCCGCAATTTGCAAGTAAATTGCTTTAGTTATCTTAAATGAAATTGATTCACGCAGCGTCAATTGCTCACTAACATTAACTTGAATATGTTTGTGTGCTTCATCAAGACGCTTAATAAAATCTTCTTCTGAAAAAACAAAGCCTCGTTCTTCTAATGCAACTCGTATTAGGTCTTTTGGGACACCATAAGTATCGTTAAGTTTCGCTAATTCCTTGAAGTCAAAGACTCCATCACTCATTTCATCCTGCTTTTCGGAAATCAATTCAGCCAACTCTTTCAAACCAACAGTCAGAGTATTCCCAAATCTCTCTTCCTCAAGCCGCACCATTTTACCTATGAATTCGCGCTGAGTTTCGAGTTCGGGATAAGCGTCTTTCATTTGGTCAACGACGAAATCGCAGACTTTATAAAAGAAAGGCTCGTTAAAACCGAGATGCTCGCGCCCGTGGTAGATGGCGCGGCGCATGATTTTTCTTAAAACATAGCTTCTGCCTTCGTTGCCGGGCAAGATTCCGTCGGCGATGGCAAAAGCGGTCGAGCGGGCGTGATCGGCAATCACGCGGCAGGCAAATTGTTTCTGTTCATCAAAATTTTCGTAAGTTCCCATAAATTAATTGAGTCACTTGCTTGTGTCGCGTAGCGACAAACTGAATTTAGCCGTGTCTTTCAAGGCACGGAAAATCAAGCAAATCATTTCTCGCCGCGTCAGCAACGATTGAATTCCATTTAATTTTCAATTGTCGCTAAGGCGACAAAACTCTCTGATTTTTCATTTACCGTGCAATAAATTACACGGCTAAATTCATTTAGTCGCTACGCGACATTTTATCTAAATCGGAAAACGGAAAATTAACTAACACGACGGAAGCGCGTTCAAATGACGCCACGCTTCGTTTTCCTCCTCGCTGTTCCAATCTTCCGCCAGCGATTTCTCGCTCAAAAGCGCGGTATCTGAAATTTCTGCTTTCGGTTCTTCATCCAGAATCGTAACTAAAGCGCGATATTTCTTTGCGGGCTTGAATTCATCACGCAAAATAACTCTGCCGTCAGTGTCAATTATCGCTTCGATTGTTTGAATCATAACTCTGTTTCTGTTTGTTTACGCTACTTTTTTCAAATCAGACAAAGCCGAGGCGATAATCTCGTCTTTTACGCCGTGCCGCCGCAGGCTTTCGACTAAATTCGACATTTCCTTGCTCTCAAATCGCTCAAGATCAATGCGCAAACCTTGCCCGATATATGCCCGCATCAAAGCTTCCGAACTGGAAAAACCGAGTTTGGACGCGATTTTCGATAAATCTTCCAGCACGTCTTCGGGAACGTTCAGAACCACTTCCCGCATTGGGCGCTCCTTTTGCAGGCGCTTTTTTAAATCATTGATTTTCATAATCGTTTCTTTCCGATTTGGTTGTCGGTCTTGCGGAAATAAGCCTGATTGATTCTTCGCGCATTACATAAACGACATATAAAGCTTTCCACTCAAAATTTAGTCCGATGACCGTTTCGCGCTGTTCATCGTCAGTAAATTCTACTTCTATCACTTTCAAAAACGGGTTAAAAAACACCTCGCAAGCCGATTCAAACGAAACCGAATACTTTTTCAAATTTGCCGAAGCCTTTTTCGTATCCCATTCAAAACGAACGTCATTCAGCAAATATTCATTCATAAAGCATTTCTTCCGCCTTACGATTACGCTTTCGCTTTCGCTAATTCCGCCGTAAAATCAACAATCGGTTTAATCAAATCCGTTTCGTAAACCGAATTGATGCCCATCATCACGGTCGTAAATCTCTCCAAGCCCATTCCCGTATCAACCGACGGCGCGGGCAAAGGCTCAAGACGATAGCCGCCGTTTCCGTCTTCGATGCGGTTGTATTGCATAAAGACGAGATTCCAGATTTCCATCGTCGTATCGCCTTCGTCGGCGTTGACCAGATCGGCGCGGTTTTTTTCCGGGTTTTCCGGCTCGTCGCCCAAGTAATAATTGATTTCCGAACTAGGTCCGCACGGTCCGACATCAGCCATCTGCCAGAAATTATCTTTGCGACCGAAATGCAGAATGCGGTCGGGCGACGCGCCCGCTTTTATCCACAACTGAACGGCTTCTTCATCCGCCGGAACTTCGTCGTCGCCGCCAAAAACCGTGAACCACAGTCTTTCGGGATCAAGCTTTAATTCGTTGACGAGAAAATCCCACGCGAAATTTATAGCCTCTTCCTTAAAATAATCGCCAAAACTAAAATTGCCGAGCATCTCGAAAAACGTCAGATGCCGCGCGGTTTTCCCTACTTCGTCGAGGTCGTTGTGTTTACCGCCCGCGCGGAGACATTTCTGGCTTGTGACGGCGCGTTTGTAATCGCGCCGTTCGTTGCCGAGGAATACATCTTTGAACTGAACCATCCCGGCGTTGGTGAATAAAATCGTCGGGTCGTCCGGCGGATAGACGGGGCTGGAATGGACGATTTTGTGTCCGTGTTTCTCAAAATAATCTAAAAATTTTTGTCTGATTTCGTTTCCGGTCATAAATTCTTAAAAAAAACATCAGTATAAATGTAGGGGAATTTTAACACAAAGCCGATATTAAACACATCAAGACGAAAAAAGCCGAATGCAGCGGGAACATTCGGCTTGGATGAAAAGGATTAAAATTTATGTCTCAAGAAAGCGCTTTTCGAATGCAAAATTATTTCGTCCAGTCATCCGAGATTTTCACATCAACTTTAACGGGAACTTTTTTGACAAATTCCTCGCCTGCTTTGCACATTGCGTCTTCCAGCCTTTTCGCGGTCGCTTCGGCTTCCGCCGCGTCGCATTCGACGACGATCTCGTCGTGGACGATGTTGACGAGTCTGGCGGAAGTGCCGCGAATTTCATTGTGCAAAAGATGAAGAGCGCGTTTTAGAATGTCGGCGGATGTGCCCTGAATAGGCATATTTTTACCGTTTCTTTGAGCTAGAGAAATGGCTTTTCGATCATCCTCGTCAAAGCGAAAACGCATCATTCGCCCGGAAGCAGTTCGTGCCGTGCGCCCAATTGTAACTTGTTTCGCCGCTTCGCGCAGCCAAGCGTCCAGCCCGCGATAAGTGGCGAAATAGCGGCGCATAATATCTTCGGCTTCCGTTTGCAAAAGCCCGGTCATCATCGCAAAGCGCGACGCGCCAATGCCGTATACGACGCCGAAATTCAACCGCTTGGCAAAAGTTCTCTGCGCCGGGGTTACTTCTTCGGGTTTGACATTGAAAACCTGCGCGGCGGCAGTCGAGTGAAAATCAGCGCCGGAATGAAAAGCGTTAATAAAATTTTGGTCGTTTGAAAAATCAGCCAAAATTCTAAGCTCTATCTGTGAATAATCAGCCGTTACGAGTTTCCTATCACCCGTCGCGAGAAAACAGCGGCGATATTCTTCTTCATGCGGGATTTGTTGCAAATTCGGATTTGAGCAGCTCATTCTGCCGGTTGGAGCGCCAATTTGGCGAAAATCGGCGTGAATTCTGCCGGTTTCGGGTTTGATAAATTCCAGAATGTTCTCGCCGAAACTCGTTAAAGATTTTGCCACGGTTCGATATTCCAAAAGCTTTGCCACAACCGGAAAATCCGCCGCGAGCGGCTGCAACTGCCAGCCGCGACTCGTTTCCGGCACGGGAACCCCTAGATTTTTCAGCGCATCCGTTACCTGCGCCTGCGAATCGAGATTGATTTCGGCGCGTCCGAACAGCGATGCTTGAGCGACGCCCGCCGAGAGCATATCCTGAAGCTGGTCGGCGACAATCGCCTGCGCTTTTTTCACCCGTTCGAGCTGTTCACGCCAGCGTTTTTCATCGAGATAAAAACCGTTCAGCTCCATCGCGGCAATCGGCATTACGCAGTCGAATTCCAGCTTGGCGACTTTTACCAGCTCATCCTGCTTTAATCTTTCGACGATTTTCTCGCGCAAGCCCACCATAATCGCCGCGTCCTTCGCCGCGTATTCGATTTGCGCCTGCGAAAGCTGCGGCGCGCTCCAATCCGAGACCTGCTCCGATTTATCTAACTCCGTGCCGAGAAAAAATGAAACCACTTCGGCTAACGAATGTCGTCGGTCTTGATCTCCGGCGGCTATCAGTTGGCTGGCGAGCAACGTATCGAAAATTCCGCAGAGTTCCGCGCCTAAATGATGCGCGACCCATTTGGCGTCGAACTTGGCGTTGTGCGCGACTTTTATCGGTTTCGGAGCTTCCAGAAGCTCGCGCAAAGGCGCGAGTTCCGGCAGCGTTCGCAAATCGCCCTTTTCGGCGAAAGGTTTCAGGTCAATAACTTTTGTGTCTCTGCCGGTGCTGAATTGGACAAGCCGCAAATTCCCTTCATACGGGTCGAGCTCCGTCGTTTCGGTGTCAAAGCCTAGATAATCTTCGCTTTTTAGCGCCTCGCAGGTTTTTCTGAGAGTTTCGGCGTCGGTGATTAGCTGAAAATAAATTTCCATATTCTTCACGAATTATTGATGGTTAATTGTAACTTTGCCGCCCGGCAATTAACAATTAACGATTTACAATTTACGAACGACAATTTTTCGTTTATACTAGGCGAAGTTTGCTTGAAGAATTTTATAACTATTGCAAACAGCAGGATTTTTTACAGTTTTAAATTAAGATTTTGAGCGGGTTTGAGCGCACATTTATGAAAATTCACGCGCTCCCTGCTTTTAACCGGGCTTTCTGTGTGAGAAAACTTATACTTTCTATTCGTTTTGGAAAATTTCCAAACCCAAAGAAAAACTTAAGATAATCCAATTCGCTCTCCAAAAAGAGTTAAGATATTAGTCTGTAAAATTCACCGATAAAAACGTTTGCCTGAGACGGAATCTTCAAGCCGCAAGAAAATCTTTCAATAAGAGGGAATTTTTTTATAAAAATATGTCGAAAGAAATGATAATCAGCGTCAACGGGCGCGAGAAAAAAATCGCCATTTTAAACAACGGCAAGGTTACGGAATTTTATATTGAGCGGGGCAGCGAGGAAAATTCGGGCATCGTCGGTAATATCTATAAAGGTCGTGTTCAGAGGGTTTTGCCCGGAATGCAGTCGGCTTTTGTTGACATCGGCTTGGAGCGGGATGCGTTTCTTTATGTTTCCGACTTTTTCGATGAAGAAGAAGAAATCGAGCGCATCGTGATGGAAAAAGGCAAGAAAATTTCACCTGAAGAAGCCGAGCGCGAAGCTAAAGAAAAAATTGAAAGAGCGCGTATCGAGCGTGAAAAGCAAATAGAATCAGCGCAGGAACTCGCCGAGCCTTTAGCTGAAATCGAGCCGGAAGAGGAAATCGAAGAGGAAGTCCAGCCGAAAGAAAAGCGCGGAAGAGGCAGAAGAGATAAAAGAGTTAAGGAAGAACGGAAATTTGAGGAAACCAAAGTTGACGAACCGATTGAAGCGGAAACCTCCGATAAAGAAACATCCGGCGAAGAAGATACGGATAAAGATGCAGAGGAAAGCGTAGAATTCGAACCGCTTTTCGAAATGGAAGATTTTGGTTTCGAGCGCGTTATTGATGATGAAGAAACTACCGGCGATTTGTTCAAAGACGCTTATATGCAGGAAGCGATTGTTGACCAGGTTCGCCGCGTCGAATTCGATATGGAAAGCACCGGCGCGGCGAAGGTTGGCTCCTTAATCGGATCGGTCGAAAAAGAGCCGAACGGTTTTGAGCGCATCGCCGATGAAGATGAAACGACGGAGGAAACCTCGAAAAAACGCGCTTCACGCGGGCGAGACTCAAAGAAAAAAGCTAAAGCTGAAACAGAATCCCAAGCGGCGGAAGGAATAAAAGCCGGGCAGGATTCAAAGAAAAAATCTTCGGGTAAAGCAAAAAACACTAAGGGCAAGACTGCGAAAACTACGACCGCCGAAGAAAAGTCAGCCGGAAAAACCGAAGAATCGGCGGAAGAAAAAAACAAGAAAACCTCAAACCGCTCAAAAAGTAAAAAAACGTCATCCCGCGGAAAGAAAAAGAATAATGAGGGCGAAACGCTTGAAAATTCTGAAGCTAGCGTAAAAGAAACCGAATCGGTCGCGGAAATGACGGCGCGGCGCGGCGGGCGCGGCGGGCGCAGGCGCAGCGGAAAGAAACATTCGAAGCAGGATGAAAGCGGCGAAACGACGCAAGTGGAAGAAAGCGGTCGCAGCGAAGGTGATTCGTCGGGCAGCGAATATCAAAATCGGCGCAGCGGCGGAAACGGGTCGCGCCGCGACCGTTCACAGCCGACGATTACCGATCTTCTGCGCGAAGGTCAGGAAATCCTCGTTCAAATCGCCAAAGAGCCGATTGCCAAAAAAGGCGCGCGGATTACTTCGCACATCGCGCTTCCCGGCAGATTTCTAGTTTATATGCCGACTATCGAGCATCTCGGCGTTTCGCGCAAAATCGAATCTTCAAATGAGCGCGCGCGTCTTAGAAAACTGATTCAAAAAATCCGGCAGGAAGAAGATATTCCTTCGGGCGGATTTATCGTCCGCACGGCGGGAACCGGCATCGAAGAGGACGAGTTGCGTGACGACGCGCGTTATCTGGTGCGGACTTGGCTGGACGTTAAGAAAGTCGCGGAAAAAGCTAAATCACCCGCGGTCGTGCATCAGGATTTGGATTTGATCCAGCGGCTCTTGCGCGATCATCTGTCGGATGATTTTTCCGCAATTCGCGTGGACAGCGAGGAAGAATATCTGCGAATCGTCGAGTTTATCAACCGCATCCAGCCGCGAATGGTTAAGCGCGTCAAGTTCTACACCCGTGAGGAACCGATTTTAGAGGCGTTCGGCGTGCAGGAGGAAATTGATAAAGCCTTAAAACCGCGCGTTTGGCTGAAATCGGGCGGCTATCTCGTCATCAATCAAACCGAAGCGCTCGTCGCCATTGACGTAAACACCGGAAAATTTGTCGGTAAAGGCAACGCGCGGCTCGAAGATACGATTACGCGCACGAATATGGAAGCGGTTGAGGAAATCGCCCGTCAGATTCGGCTGCGCGACCTCGGCGGCATTATCGTTCTGGATTTGATTGATATGGAAGACCGGCGCAATCGTCATAAAGTTATGCAGGTATTGCAGGAACAGCTTTTGACCGATAAATCGCCAACCAAAGTTTTATCTTATAACGATTTCGGCTTGATAATTATGACGCGCAAGCGCGTAAAACAATCGCTCGAACGCACGCTCTGCTCGCCCTGCGAATACTGCGACGGCGCGGGCTGGGTAAAATCGCCGCAAACCGTCTGCTACGAGATTCTAGAAGACGCCAGACGCTTGGCGAAAGGAGCGGACGACATCCGCCAGACGACGCTCCGCGTTCATCCCGAAGTGGCGCAAGCGCTGCGCGATTCGGAAAGCACAGTGCTGGAGGAAATCGAAGCCTATCTGGGAAATGTAGATGTTACCGGCGACAAATCAATTCACCAAGAGCAGTTTGATTTTGCTTTTGTTTAAAATAAAAAAGGGACGAGATTTTCTTTTTCGTTCCTTTTCTTTGATTTAGAGCAGATAAAGTTTGGATATACGGGTTTGAGTCCCGCCTTCAGGCAACTTTGTGCTAACAAATAGCCGCCTGAAGGCGGGACTCAAAACGCTTGCATTTCCCTTACATTGATTCTTTAACCGCTCTAGTCGCTGAAATCAAAAAGGGGCGTTATGTTAAATGTTTTTAAGACAAAATGCGCGCGAAAAAAGAAAGTTCTTGAATTTTGTAATTTCGAAGCTTGATGTGGAAGAATGGAGAGCTATCCGTAAATTTACGTAAACCCTTTGATTTATTGCAAGTTATAAACAGAAGATACAAAATTGAAAAAGCCACCAGAAACATTTCTGATGGCTTTTCTAATATTTGGCTCCGCAGGTAAGACTCGAACTTACAACCCTTCGGTTAACAGCCGAATGCTCTGCCATTGAGCTACTGCGGAATATCGCCCGTAAAAAGGCGAATGTTTAGCTTAGAAATTTCTCTCTTTTTTGTCAAGCCGAGCCGGGAGCAAATCTAGGGCAAACGCATCACTTTTAGAAATAAAACTACTTGGTTAATCTGAGTAGATGAATAAATTAAAGGCTGAAGTTTTATTTGAGAGTTTAACAGAAATTAATGATCCGCGACGCCAGCATCAGAAATTTCATTCGTTGTTTGATATTTTGGTGATTTCCATCGGTGCGGTGATCTGCGCTGCTGAGCCTTGGACCGAGATAGAAGAATTCGGCGCAGCTAAACAAGAATGGTTCAGCTCGTTTTTAGAGTTAGAAAACGGGATTCCCAGCTACGATACACTTCGGCGGGTGTTTATCTTGCTCGACAACATCCGGTTAAAGGAAGTCTTTGTTAATTGGATCAGTTCTGCCGTTCGATTGAGCAAAGGCTCGTTAGCGAACATCGACGGCAAGAATTTATGCGGCAGTCGTGAGCCGGTGAAAGGCAGGAAGGCTCAGATGTCTCGCTTTGCTTTTTCTAATATCTTTTTTTCTTCTTCGCACATCGTTCTGACGAAAATCGGCTCTTTTTTCATCTTTTGATTTTACAAACTTTTACCTCACACCAACAACCTCGATGGATTTTGCACTAGGGCAGCAGCCGACTCGATTCGAGACAGGAGAACCTTCCCAACATGTGCCTTTCTTTTTTATCAACCCAGTTAAAAACGCCCGCATCTTTTGAGTAAAATACAGGCGAATTCTTTTCGGTTTTAACGACAAACCTATTTTATATAAAATCAAACATAATGCTCTTTAGACACCGGCGGAAAGTAAAAGCTTCCGTGTGTTTCCAAAGTCTCAGTATTAAACTGGCGTCTCGCGCCGCATTGCATGCAGCTTCGATACGCGGTTTTGCCTCGCGTAAACGGACGGCTTAAATCATAATGCCAGCAGCCGAACAATCTCGCCATTACACCCATTTTCCGACCGAAAACATTCGAGTCAATTTCGTTCCCTACGCTTCTGCTTTTATCTGTTACGTTCTGAAATTTATCTACTAATACTGTTGTTGCCATGAGTTATCTTTACCTCTTATCTCCTTATAGTAATTTTTGTCCTTCCGAGCATTACTTAAGTTGTCTCAAGTGTATAATTTTGCAACCTTTGTGCCATTAGCCATAAATCAAATTAAATCAGCAAATAGCCCAACTTTTGTTATTTTTTCCATTCAATAAACTTTCAATACTGCCCGTTTTCCATACAGAATGGGGCTTTCAGCTTCAGAATAGGTTGGATAAGTTTTTTAAGATATAAAATCGAATCAAGCTGTGAGCGACATTTTTTATTTATAGAAATTCAGAGCAACCGTTACGAGAAAACGGCATCCAAGTAAGTCCTGGAGGTGATATTATGATAGATAATACCAACCAGGGAGCGGCTGGCAGATAATAAGCCGCTCCCTTTTAAATAAAAAAGAACAGCATACTTCGGTGTGCTGTTTTTATTTTAAATTTACTATAAAATCAAAGGAGGCGTCCCTTTCGGATCCGCCTCCTTTTCGCCGCCTTCTCTCTTCCGAGTTACAAGTTGTCCGTATGAGAACTACAATGCACCAGCAGACTTGAGGAATTCTTGAGTTCTATTTTTATATCTTCTTATTTTTGATTTGAATGTTTTTGCAACACAATTTCATTGTTTGCCTGAATCGGCGCTAAAAATGCTCTGCATAACCTGGACAAAATCCTTCTGCAACGGCTGCATCGCGGAATTTGTCGCCACAATGATAACCACATCATCGTCAACATAACGGCGGAAATCGGCAAAGAAATACGGGTTGCCGCCGTTGTGCCAGATTATTTTCGTTCCGCGACTCGTTTTTTGAATTACCCAGCCGTAACCGTAAAATGAGTTTCCGCCCGGCTCTTCGGCGATGTGCGGCGTGTAATATTTTTCTTTCGCCGCTTTTGAAAGAATTTTTTCGCCTTCCAGCGCCAGATGCCATTTGTATAAATCCTGAGCGGTCGAAAGAATTCCGCCGTTTGCACGCAGATTCCAAAACGGACCGTCTTTGTCCCACAATTGCTCAGTGGGCGTTCCCCAGCGGCTTCCGTCCTTTCGGCTGTATCCGACCGCCAGGTTTTCGCGTTGCCATTTCGGAATCACGTATCCGGTTTGATTCATTTTTGCAGGTTTGAATAAATTATCGTGCAGATAACGCTCGTAAGATTTTCCGGTGACAATTTCGATAATTCCGCCGAGCAGACTATAACCTAGATTTGAATAATCGTGTTTTTCGCCCGGAACATATTGGAGTTTTGAGGCTAACGCTTTCTGAATGAGTTCGTCGCGCGTAAGCGGCTCGTAATCACCACCGAGATCACCAATCAAACCGGCAGAATGCGTAAGCAAATGATGAAGCGTAATGTCAGCTTTATCGGTTGGGACACCTTTGAAATATTTGCTGATTTTATCGGTTGTGCGAAGCTTTCCCTGCATTTCTAACTTAAGAATCGCTGCGCCGGTAAACTGCTTGGTAATCGAGCCGATGTCGAAAACCGTGTCGGCGGAATAAGGAATTTTGTCTTCCTTGTTTGCCAGACCGTAGCCGTTATTCAGAACAATTTGCCCGTCTTTGACGACGAACAAAACACCGGAAAAACCTTTCCCTGCAAGCTGCTGCATTTGACTATCGAGCTTCGCGCTTAATTCGCCCCTCACAATGTTTTTCGATTTTTGCTGCGCCGCAGCAGCGACTGCCAGCAGCAAAACGCACAATATCGCCCAATTCATCTTTTTTAAATTATTCATATCCTGTTTCCTTCACTAATAATATTCGCTAAATTCTTCTATAAGATACTTGCATAAGTAATAGGACAAAATAAAATTAAAGAAGATGAGACCACAGATAGACACAGATAAACACAGATTTTTATCTTATCTCTTATTTGTGCTTATCTCCGGTCCATCTGTGGTTTCATTCTTAAAATAATTCTGTCCTGTCACTTAATATTGAAAATTTATATTTTAGTTTGAGAAATGATAACAGCCAGCGTTTTAGCGAAAAAAGCCGACGTTCCGGTCTACACGGTTCGTCATTACACGAAAATCGGTCTGCTCAAACCTTCGCGTCATCCGCGAAACGGTTATAAGGTTTACCAGTTTTCCGATGCGACCAGACTGCGTTTTATAATGGCGGCGAAAGATTTGGGTTTTACGCTTGCGGAAATCGCGCAGATTCTCGACGAAGCCAAACACGGGCATTCGCCGTGCCCGCTCGTGCGAAATATTGTAGAAGCGCGAATTGAGGAAAACAAAAGAAAGATTCTGGAATTAAAACAATTGCAGAAGAAAATGGAAACGGCTCTCGGCGAATGGGAGAAAATGAAGGATTCGATGCCGAACGGAGATTCGGTTTGCCATTTAATCGAATCGGTTGCGGAAATGAAAAAGCCGCTTGACTTGATACTTACTGTCAGGTTGTAAGCTGTCATTATGAAGTTTTATGAAGCTGTTTTTCTTTAACTTCAAGCCTGAAAAATGAGGTTGAATTTATGACAGAAGAAAATATAAATAAAACAAAATCCGAATATATTGACCCGATTTGCGGGATGAAAGTTAAGCCGGAAACGGCGGCTGGCAGTCTGGAATATAACGGGGAAACCGTTTATTTTTGTTCAAAAGGATGTTTGGAAAAATATAAAAAACAAATCGAAGTTCCGCAAATTATTCAACTCGGCAGAAATGAAAATTCCGCCGACGAAATGCGCGAAGATAAATCGGGAACGCACGTTGATCCGATTTGCAAAATGCGCGTCAGTCCCGAAACCGCCGCCGGAAGTTTCAATCGCGAAGGCACAACTTATTATTTCTGCTCAAAAGGCTGTCTGCAAAAATTTATCGCGCAAACCGAAGGCAGTCCGCAATCAAATCTCGTTCAGTTAGGCAGAAAAAAGCAAACCGTTTCGCACGGCGAAATGACTGCAACCCCGGAAGGCGAATTTATTGATCCGGTGTGCGGAATGTCGGTCGCGCCCGAAACCGCCGCCGGAAAATATGATTTTGAAGGCGAGACATATTATTTCTGCTCAACCGGATGCCTGAATAAATTCCGCCAAAATCCTTCCGTTTTTTTAGAACGAAAAGAGGAAAAACTCGAAGCAGAAAGCGAGGGGGTTGAGTACACCTGCCCGATGCACCCGGAAATCGTGCAGATCGGTCCCGGAAGTTGCCCGATTTGCGGAATGGCGCTTGAGCCCAAAGTCATCTCTCTCGAAGATAAACCTGACCCGGAATTGATTGATATGACGCGGCGTTTCTGGATTTCCGCCGTGCTGACAATTCCCGTTTTCGCGCTGGCAATGGCGGAAATGCTGCCGAATTTTCACTCGTTTATTGCGCCGCGAGTTTCGCTCTGGATTCAATTCGCTCTGGCTACGCCGGTTGTTTTGTGGGGCGGTTTTCCTTTTTTCCAGAGGGCTTGGGCTTCGGTTAAAAACGCCAGCCCGAATATGTTCACGCTGATCGCCATCGGAACAGGCGCGGCGTATTTTTACAGCCTTTTCGCGCTCCTGTTTCCGCAGTTTTTCCCCGCTTCGATGCGCGATCCGCATTCAAATCTGATCGCCGTTTATTTTGAAGCGGCGGCGGTGATTACGACTCTGGTTCTGCTCGGACAGGTTTTAGAGCTTCGCGCCCGCGCGCAAACTTCGAGCGCGATCAAAGAGCTTTTGGGACTTGCGCCGGAAACGGCAATCGTCGTTTTCGACGACGGCACGGAAGCGGAAATTCCTTTGAAAGACGTGCAAATCGGCGCAAAGCTCCGCGTTCGCGCCAACGAAAAAATCCCGACCGACGGCGTGATTTTGGAAGGCGAAACTGTGGTTGACGAATCAATGGTTACAGGTGAATCAATTCCCGTCGAAAAATCGGCGGGCAATAAAATCATTGGCGGCACGATAAACGGCAAGCGCGGTTTTGTGATGCAGGCGGAAAAGGTCGGCGGCGACACGCTCTTGGCGCAAATCGTCCGGATGGTCGGCGAAGCGCAGCGCTCGCGCGCTCCGATTCAGCGTCTTGCAGACACGGTTTCGTATTATTTTGTTCCCGCCGTCATTCTCATTGCCGCTATCGCATTTATCGTCTGGATGATTTTCGGCAGTTTTACATACGCGCTGGTCGCGGCGGTTTCGGTTTTGATTATCGCCTGCCCATGCGCTCTC
>DATHTS010000712.1:0-4901 GCA_035462935.1 Pyrinomonadaceae bacterium | reverse complement strand
GAAACATCGAGCCAGCTTATTTCATAGCCCTTTTGCGCTAATCTTTCGCAAAGCTTGCGAACGGCTTCGTGTTCGACGCGGGTTGTGATGATGTGTTTTTTATCTGGATTGGCTTCGAGCGTTCCTAAAATCGCCCAGTTGTCGCTTTCCGTGCCGCCGGAGGTAAAAACTATTTCGCTTGCGTCGGTTGCGCCGAGAAGTTCGGCAACCTGCTGACGCGCGTTTTCGACTGACTTTCGCACGTCGCGCCCGAATTTATGAGCCGATGAAGGATTGCCGTAAAATTCGGTTAAAAATGGACGCATTGCGGCAAAAACTTCCGGCGCGATTTGTGTCGTGGCGTTGTTGTCGAAGTAAATCATAGGTTGATTAGTTGTTATTTGTATTGACAAAAAAGGATAGGAAGAAAGCGATTCAAACTCTAAATTCTAAACTTTGAACTCTAAACTATTTTGCAGTAAATATCCGAATTAGTTCAGAGTTTAGAATTTATAGTTCAGAGTTTGCCGCTTTTTCATCTCAACGTTTTTGTCAATACATTATTTGTTAATTTTTAATTGCTTAAGGTCTGGTAAAATCTACCTTTTTCTAAAATTTTCTATTTCTACAAAAGTTAATTGATAATTTCCGAACTTTCAATTTACAATTAACCGTTAACGATTAACAAATAATATTTCAAAAACGTGAAAGCATTTTTAAACATTACGGAAGCAACGGGTAAGACGCGGGAAATGGAATTGGATGCGGGCGCGACTTACACAATCGGCAGGTCGCAGGAAAACGATATTGTTCTGAACGACCGCCGCGTTTCACGCCGCCACGCGCTAATTGTTTCGGAAGGCGACGGCTTTAAATTGATTGACGGCTATTTTGAAAACGGGCAGCTTCAGCGCAGCGTCAACCGCGTGTTTGTCAACGGTTTGCCGCTGCTGGAAAAAGTTCTCGATCAGGGCGATCAAATCACCATCGGCGCGAGCAGACTGGAATTTGAAAGAATCGCGGAGGATGAACCGAGGACGCTGGAGCAGCCGCCGGGCGATGTCCCGACCGGCGTAAATTATGACGATCAGCCGCTTGGACACACGCAGCTGCTGATGTCTGCCGACGACATCATTAACCGGCAAACGAGTCTTCCGCCGCCCGCGACGTTGGCGACGAACGATGAAATCAGGGAACTGCGCCGCAAAGCGCAAATTTTAGAGATGTTTTATGAAATGAGCAAAACTCTCGGCACGGTTTTTGACTTGAAAGAAATTTTTGTCAAGGCGACGGATTTGATATTTCGCGGAACGCCGGCTGACCGGGTTGTGGCTTTGCTGGCGGACGAAACGCTGGACGGTAAGATTTTGGATTACAGTTTGTTTCCGATTGCCACCCGCGCGAGAAACGAAAAATTGGAAAAGCTGACCGAAAAATTGACCATCAGCCGCACTATCACGCAGAAAGTTATGCGTGAAAGGGTCGCGCTTTTATCGCAGGACGTAACCAGCGACGCGCAGTTTTCCCATGCGGCGTCAATCGTCGCGCAAGGCGTTCGCTCGACCATCTGCGCTCCTTTGATAACCGAATCGAATGTTCACGGCGTCGTTTACGCCGACCGGCTCGATCCTTTTTCCACTTTCAGCGAAGAGGATTTGGAGCTGATCAGCGCGGTGGCGGCGCAAACCGCCGTTACGGTCGAAACCGTCAAGTCGCATAAACGTCTGGCGAGAGAAGAAGTCGCGCGGGCAAATTACAGCCGTTTTATGCCCGAATACGTCGTTAAACAGCTGCTTGAAAAACCTGATTCGTTTAAGCTGGGCGGAACGAATCAAACTGTCACCGTGCTTTTCGCCGACATTCGAGGTTTTACCGCAATCTCGGAGACGGAAAATCCCGAAAAGCTGGTCGGACTTTTGAACCGTTATTTTTCGGCGATGAGCGAGATAATTTTCGCGCACGGCGGAACGCTCGACAAATACATCGGCGACGGTTTAATGGCGATTTTCGGCGCGCCGACCGCTTCCAAGGAAGATGCCGACAACGCTATCCAAACGGCGATTGAAATGCAAAAGCGCGTGCAAATTTTGAATAAAGAGTTGAAAATCGAGGGTTTTAAAGCGATTGAAATCGGCATCGGCTTGCACACCGGCGTGGCGACGGTCGGTTACATCGGTTCGGACCAACGGAGCGAATACACGGCAATCGGCGATACGGTAAATCTGGCTTCAAGGCTCGAATCCTGCGCCGAAGGCGGGCAGATTTTAATCAGCGAAGCGACGGCGAAAGCGGCGGAAAAAACCTTTTCGCTTATTACGCAAGAGCCTTTGCACGTAAAAAATCGCCAGCAACCCGTTTCTCTATTTGAACTGAAATGGAAATAGGTTAAAATGGCTTGCTGAGCCGAAATATTCGAGTTCGCTTTACCCCGACACAACGGAATTTTTATAAAAGTAGCAGGAAACTTGCATATGATTTCATCGCTCAAAAAACTCGTTACCGACTCGATGGCAGTTGACCTCGGCACCGCCAGCACGATTATCGCCGTCAAAGGGCGCGGTATTATTTTAGATGAACCCTCGACGGTTGCCTTCAACGAACTGACCGAAGAGATTGTCGCTTACGGGCAGGACGCTTACGATATGCTCGGACGCGAAGGGCGCGATATTGTCGTCATCTCTCCGATGAGCAGCGGCGTGATCGCCGATTTCGAGCGCACAAAAAAAATGCTCGCTCATTTTGTCAAAAAGGCTAAATCCGGCGGCTCGCAAGTTTCTCTCCAAGCCGTGATGAGTATGAGTTCCGACGTAACGCACGTCGAACAGCGCGCCTTGCTCAATGCGGCGGAAGACGCGCACATCAGCAAGGTTTTTATGATGGAGGAAGGTTTGGCGGCTGCTTTCGGCGCGGGCGTGACGGAAAAGGATAAACGCGCTTCGGCGATAGTTGATGTCGGCGCGGGAACGACGAATATCGCCATTGTCGCCAAAGGCGCGGTCGTCCATTCGCGCACCGAACGCATCGGCAGTAATGAAATAAACGCGTCGCTTGCCAATCACATACGCCGTCATCGCGGTTTGCAGGTCGGAGCGGAATCCACGGAAGTTTTAAAAACCGAGTTTTCCTCCGCCTATCTGCCTGAAGATATGGGCAAAATGACCATCGTGCGCGGACGCGATATGCAGACGGGCGGACCCGGCGCGGTTGAAGTTACGATTGGCGAGATTTACCCGATTGTCGAAAGCACCGTCAGGCGGATAGCGCAGGTTGTCAGCGATACTCTGACCGAGCTTCGACCGGAAGTTGCGGCGGATATTTACGACCGCGGCGTTATACTGACCGGCGGCGGCGCGCTTCTCAGCGGTCTCGACCAATATCTGCGCGATTTTATCAATCTTCCCGTAACAATTTCCGACGAGCCGCGCTACGCGACCGTTAAAGGATTGCTCAAAATGTTTGACGAGCCCGATCTGCTGGAAAGAGTCTCGCGCAATGATCTGCGGCTTTTGCAAAACTCCGAGCTTCCGTTTGAAGCCTGAGAAAGGAAAAAGTAAAAAGGAAAAAGGCAAAATTAAAAGGCGAGAGTTTACTTTTTTCCTTTTGCCTTTTTCCTTTTTACTTTGCTAATGCGTTATCTCGAATTTCTCAAACGTCAATTTCTGCTCGCGCATATCGGCGGTATTCCCGTAAGGATTGATTACCGTTGGTTTTTCGTGCTGGCGTTTATGACGTGGCTGACGGCAAACAGCATCACGATTTTAATAGAAAATACCGCCGCCGCGCTCTTACTCGGTTTTGTAGTCACTCTGGTTTTTTTCGCTTCGATTCTTTTTCACGAACTCGCGCACGCGGTCGTCGCGCGGATGGAAGGCGTCGGCGTTCTGGAAATCGTTCTGCATCCTTTCGGCGGCTTAGCCCGCTTCAATCGTGAACCTGACACGCCTCGCGCCGAATTTCGCATCGCCATCGCCGGACCCGCCGCGAGTTTTCTGCTCGGACTTTTCTTTCTCGGCTTGATGGGGATTTCCAATTCAGCCGGGACAAACGTTCTGACGCCTTTATTTTTCCTGCTTTTTTTCGGCAATATGCTGCTCGCCATTTTCAATCTCTTTCCCGGCTATCCGCTTGACGGCGGCAGAGTTCTGCGCGCGTATCTTTGGCGGCGCGGCAAGGATTTAAACGAAGCGACAGTTCTGACCGGGCGTTTCGGTCAAATAATCGCCGTCGTTTTAATCGTCTTCGGCTTTTTCGCGGCGGTCGTGCGGGGCGATTTCTTTACCGGACTATGGACGATATTGGTCGGTTTTTTTCTCCTCGACGCGGCAACCGAGATTATTCGCCATATTAACGGTTTTGAAAATTTAACAATTGAAGAAGTTATGCAGCTTCCGATTTCGGTCGCGCCTGAAACGACCGTTTTGGAATTTGTTGACCGGATTTTGACCGTTCACAGAAAAAATATCTTCCCGGTTGCAAAAAACAAGCAGTTTTTCGGAGTTTTAATGCTCGAAGATATGAAAAAGCTGCCGCGGGAAGATTGGCAGAAAACTAAGATTCAAACCATAATGCGCCCCGTCACGCCTGATTACTTTATCGAATCCGACGCTTACATAAAGGAAGCCCAAGAGCTAATGCGCGAAAACGGCATCGGCGCGCTCGGCGTGATTGATAAAGCGGGAAATCTGGTCGGCTTTCTTCAGCGCGGGCGGATTAGAAAAAGAAATTAATAAACGATTACCTTTTAATTCTACTTTGTTAAGTTAAAATTTAAATGTAATTCCTGATAACAGATGGCTTGTTTGATTTAACCCGCGAAGCGGGCGATAGCATAAAGCCTCGTGCGTGAGCGCGAGGTCAAGCATTACGCAAGCGATTAAGCCCGTGAAAACGGGCGACAGCCGATTAAACAAAAGGCTGTCGCT
>DATHTS010000711.1:0-6856 GCA_035462935.1 Pyrinomonadaceae bacterium | reverse complement strand
CAGCGCCGCGCTTTTTGAAAATATCGCGGGCGTTGCTGAAACCATTTCCTCAAATAATTCAATAAAATTAACGCCAAAAAATAAATCCGGCGAAAAATTCACAGTTCGAATCGGAGATGCTGAAATTGGTGGGCGTGAATTGACTTTGATTGCCGGTGTTTGCTCAGTTGAATCGCGCGGGCAGGTTTTTACGGTTGCCGAAGCCGTCAAAAAAAGCGGCGCGAAGTTTTTTCGCGGCGGCGCTTTCAAACCTCGCACTTCGCCTTACGCCTTTCAAGGGTTGGGCGAGGAAGGGTTAAAAATTCTAGCGGAAGTTCGTGGGCGATTCGGTTTGAAAATTGTTACCGAGGCTATTGATGAAAATGCTGTTGATTTAGTCGAAAGATACGGCGACGTGATTCAAATCGGCTCACGGAATATGCAGAATTTTTCGCTGCTAAAACGCGCCGGACGTTCCGATTTGCCTGTGCTTTTGAAACGCGGAATGAGCGCGACCTTGGAAGAATTTCTGCTCGCCGCCGAGTATATTTTGGCTGAAGGAAATAAAAATGTGATTTTATGCGAGCGCGGCATCCGAACCTTTACTGATCATTCGCGTAATACACTCGATTTATCAATCGTTCCGGCAATCCGAAAACTTTCTCATCTTCCAATAATTGTTGATCCTTCGCACGGAACGGGAAAAAATTATATGGTTGCCGCTTTGGCTCGCGCCGGGGTTGCCGTCGGCGCGGACGGAATTATGGTAGAAATACATCCCGAACCGGAAAAAGCGCTTTCCGACGGAGCGCAGGCTCTCATTCCCGAACAATATCTTGAATTAGTTGAGCAAATTAGGGCAATTTATGAGGTCTTAACACCAATTTCTGTTTAAAACAAAAGAATCCGCGCCTGCCTACCGAACTGCAAACGCGGATTCTTTTTATAAAAATTTCGTTTGACGCCTTTTGCCTATTTTGCCAAACGAAATCTTAGAAGCCCGTAAAACTGGATGTAGCAGCTAAGCATTGCCGTTACAATCAAAAGCGTCATCGGCAGAAACCGGAAAGCTTCCGGCAAAACTGTTCCCAGAGATTGTTTGAACATCGCTCCGAGCAGAATCGCAAGTCCGACGATAAAACCTCTGCCTAAAAGCCAGTTCCCGAAACTTGGCTTTTCTTCCGACGGGAGAAAATAAGGTAAAACAGCGACCGTTAAAAGCGTCAAAGCCAAAAATATTGTATCCAAACCTAAAACGCCAATTGTTTGCCCGAATTCAACTGCCAAAAAGAATAGGACGAAAGTTGTATCAATGGCGAATCCCTTATCGGATTCGATTACAGTTTGCGATTTTTCAAAGCGCGATATTGTTTTCATATACGAATTAAAATCTCTGGATTCAAAATCAATTAGCCGACATTAAACTGCTTCCTGCCGACCGCCGCTACCTGCTATTTTTCGCCCGGTTTCTTAAATTGCTGGTAAGCCACGCGGAAAAGCTCCGACAAAGCCTTTGCTGTCTCCGGCGTTAGATTTTTATCGGCGCGAAGATGCGCTTCGACGATTTCCGGCGTCGCTTCGTGCGGGTAATAAATTACCGGCTCGACCGATTCTTCCATTCCCTGCTTTTTCATCACGCGGTCAACCGGCATATCCAGCCAGGTCGTTAAACGCGCGATGTTGTCCGCATCCGGTTTGCCCGTTCCGTTTTCGATACGCGAAAGGGTCGAAGCCGAAACCTGCGTTTTGTCAGCTACGTCGCGCAAGCTCAAACCGAGTTCCTCACGACGACGCTTGATTGCGCGTCCGAGTTCGACCGTATTGATAAAACTGTCATTTTTATAAGCCATATTTTCCTCCACCATCCTAAAGAGTTCGAGTGCTACCGATGCACTCTGCATTTCACGGATAAAACATAACATAGAAAAATTTTAATTGCAACACCGCGTTTCACGCTTGCAACAAAGAAAAGGTTGTGATACACTGTTTCATAGATGAAACGAAGGTTGTTTTATTTGATATGCAAACAGTTATAAAAGCAATAAGTTGCATAAATTTTTAAGGAGTAGAAAATGGCAGCAGTAACAGTAGAAAAAAATATTACGGAAAAACGCGAAAAACGCGCCAAATCAATTGCGGCGATGGGATTAGTCAACCGCGAGGGCGACCGCTTTCAAGTTTTAACGCCGAGTTTGCGCGGGAAACAGACATCTTACGAAGTCTGGCGCGACGAGGAGAACAAAATCCGTTGCAGTTGTTTGGAATTTGAAGAAGCTGTTGTCGAAGATTCGGGTTTTCGATGCGAGCATATCCTGGCGGTTAAATATGCCTTGCTCGCAAAGAATACCGAATCGGCAGCGAAACAGCCGGTTCAGGTAAACACGGAAATCGAGGTTGTTTCAAAAGACAAAAGCGCATCTGAGTCGCGCCAAATCGAAAATGGAGAGGATTACGGTTCCAAAATCCAAAATCCAAAATCCAAAATCGAAATGTCCGAGCGCGGCGAACAGGAGACCGAAACGGTTCAGGCGGAAATTTCAGAAGACGGACAAGCTGAAATTGAGGAAGCCAAACTGGAGCGGCTTGCGAACACGAAAGGAGAACCAAAAATGAAACAAGCAAATGTTAAAGAAATGCCGTTTGTAACGGCTCAGGAAACGGCGGAAGAACCCGCTGAAGGAGCGAATAACGTTTTGGAATTTAAAACGAAACTTCAGGCTTTAAGCCGTAATGTTGACCCGAATTTGGTCAAGCGCCGCGAAGGGTGGCGTGACCGCAACGGGAACGTGCATATGGTTGATTATGTCGAGTGGCACACGGTCGCCGACATTCTGGACGAAAATGCGCCGAGCTGGTCGCACACCGTCAAGGACATTCGCCAGATTGACGATATTATGACGGTAACAGTGGCGATCACGATTGACGGCGTAACCCGCGAAGGTCTTGGAACCGGAGCCGCCGGAAGCGAAATGGGAATTAAAAAAGCCGAGCACGACGCGCTGAAACGCGCCGCCGTAAAATTTGGTATCGCCCGCGAGCTTTACAAGAGCGAATCGGACGTTATCGAGCGCGAAGGAACTGTTTCAACACAGGGTGAAGAAGGATTTCCGAAAAATCCGGTGGCGAAATCGCTTTCCGATTTGGTAACGGCGAAACAGCTCGGAATGATTCGCGCGATGGCTCGTGAAATCGGAATTGACGCCGATGAAGAATGCCAATCGCAGATGCAGTGCCGCACCGACGAGCTTTCAAAACGCGCCGCTTCGTCCTTTATTCAGCACTTGCAGGAAATGCAGCGCGGGCAAGATCAGGCGGCAACGCCGCTTCGTCGGGCAAGCTAAATTTTGACGGTAATTTTTTTCCTCACCAAAAAGTGTTTTGAGTTGTGATTTAAACCGTCCTGCTTTCTCCACAGAGTCAGCTTACTTCACTCACAACTCAAAACCTCATCTTTTTTCCTCAATTTGCAATTTAAGTTCGGCAGGAAACGGTTTTTAATTTTTTCCTGCCAAGTTTTGGTTTTGTTTATGTGAAGTTGAATGTTTCGATGAAACAGGTAAACAAAAATTGGGAAACGGGCGAAATTTATGCGGTTTATAAGCCGCCGATAAATTTCGCCCGTTTCTTTTTTTTCATTTTAATTCGGAAAGTGAGGTGAATTTATGTCAGAAAAAAACAAGGAAATTATTGAAAAAGTAAACGCGGCTTTTGCCGGGAACAACACGGAAGGATTTTTATCCTTCTGCGCGGAAGATGTGGAATGGGGAATGGTCGGCGAAAAGACCTTTAAAGGTAAACAGGCGATACGTGAATTTATGTCGGCGCACAGCGGAGAAGCACCGGAGTTTACGGTTGACCGGATGATTGCCGAAGGCGATACGGTCGTCTGTTACGGCGATATGACGATGAAGGAAAACGGCGAACCGTTTTCTTATTCCTATTGTGACATTTATGAGTTGAATAACGGCGAAATCGCACGGCTTCAATCATTTGTCGTCAAACATAAAACGGAAGGCGAAAGCGAACAAACAGCGACAGCATAGGAGGAAATAAATTATGGCAATAAATCATATACCAGACGGTTATACCACTATAACGCCCTACTTGATTGTAGAAGGTGCGGATAAGCTAATCGAGTTTATCGAGACGGTCTTTGATGGCTCGGTTGTAATGAGGATGGAAGGCGAAAACGGCAAAGTGGCTCACGCCGAGGTGAAAATCGGCGATTCGATGCTGATGCTTGCCGACGCGGGTGAGGAATGGAAGCCGATGCAGGCGATGCTTCATTTGTATGTCGAAGACACGGATGCGGTTTATCAAAAGGCTCTGGACGCCGGAGCGGTTTCGGTAAAAGAACCGGCGGATCAATTTTACGGCGACCGGAATTCAGCCGTAAAAGACGCTTTTGGTAATTTTTGGGGAATTTCCACGCACATTGAAGATGTGTCAGATGAGGAAATACAGAGAAGAATGCAGTCGAGCAGCCAAGCGACTGGTTAATTTTGAAGCGAAACAAGGCGGAATTTCTAAAAAAAATTAAGGAGAATAAAAAATATGTCAGAAAATGCAGCGGCAGAAAAAATGGAGATGCCGAAACACGGAGAATTTTGTTGGAACGATTTGGCGACCGGCGATTTGGAAGCGAGCAAGAAATTTTACGGCGAGCTTTTCGGCTGGCAGTTTAAGGACAGCGGCGACGCCGGAATGAATTACACCGAAATAGGTCTCGGCGGCAAGCAGTTCGGCGGAATGTGGGACCTGAATCAGGAATGCGAGGGACAGGAAACGAGTGAAAAACCGCCTCCGCATTGGATGAGTTGGATCGCGGTTGACGACGTTGACGCTTCCGCCGCAAAAGTTTGGGAACTTGGCGGAAAAGTTTGCGTGCCGCCGACGGATATTCCAAACACCGGGCGCTTTTGCGTTATCAACGATCCAACAGGCGCAACGGTTTCTTTAATTACCTTGAAGCATTAATATTTTGTTGAGAGTCCAAACTTTAGTTTGTTTTTTGTTTTGTTGTTATTATAGATTTTCTTAAAAAAAAACACGCTAAAGCGTGGACTCTGAACTTTTTTCTCCCGTAAATTCAACCGGTGCCGGAATCATCGGGGCAATTATCGAGCCTTTCATCGAATTATCAACAACCATACCGTTCAAGGACAATTCCAAAGTCTGTCCCTGCATTTCCGTTTTGGCAATTGCAGAAAATTTGCTTCCTTTGATTTTCCCGTCGGAAATTTCGCCTTCGCCGAGCATTGATTCCAGCATTCCCGAAACCTTTTCACCGTCCTGCTGCAAATTCAAAGAAACCGGAACTTGTTGTCCCTGAAAATCGAGCATTAAATTCCATTTGCCGCTCAAATTAGCCGTTTCTTCGCCACTATCTTTTCCATATTCTGAAATATCTTTCGGATTGCCTTCAGTGTCGAAAATCTCGATTTTTTCGACAAACTCAGAGGTTTGCGGCAGGATTTCCTCTGCATCGCCGACAATTACCATCGCAATTTTATCGGGATACAGATATTTTTTAGCCGTGCGCTCAACATCCTCAATTGTTACGGCATTAACATTATCGCGGTAGGTTTGCAGATAATCGTCGGGCAAATTGTAAAGCTGCTGCATTACGATCAAATTAGTTAAACCTTCCTGGGTTTCGGCGCGAATCGGGAAAACGCCGCTCAGGAAATTTTTCGCGTCGTTTAATTCATTTTCTGACACTTTTTCTTCACGAATGCGGTTGATCTCATAAAAAAATTCTTTGAGCGATTCGCCCGTAACTGAAGTTCGGACTTCTGCCGTCGCTTCAAATTCACCGAGCAGTCTTTTCGTATGAAAGCGCGAATACGCGCCGTAAGTGTAGCCTTTTTCCTCGCGCAAATTCATAAACAAACGCGATGACGCTCCCGCGCCGAGAACCTGATTCATCACCAGAGTCGGGAAATAATCCGGATTGTTGCGCTCAATCGCCAAATGCGCCAGAACGATGTTCGATTGCGCCGAGCCGGGACGGTCAACAATCGTCAAAGTCTTCTCCGCTCTTTCGGGCGGCGTTGGAAATTGTGCGGGTTCAATTTCGCCCGGCTGCCATCCGCCGAAACTTTCCTCGATTTCTTTTAATAAATCTTCGCGCTCGACATCGCCGACAACAATCAAAGTCGCATGATTCGGCACAAACATTTTTTGGTGAAACTGTAATAAATCATCACGGGTAATTTTTTCCACATCGGCGGGTGTCGGGGAAATAACCGCGTACGGATGCTCCCCGTAAAGAATCCGCGAAGTTTGTTCGCCTGCTAAAAACGAAGGTTGGGAGCGCTGAAATCTTAAGTTTTCAATCGTATTTTGCTTATAAAGCCTCAATTCGTCTTCTGGAAAAGACGGAAAAAGAATCATTTCAGCCATCAAGCTTAAAATCTCGGAACTATACAAAGTTAGAGATGACGCGGCAATAACCGTATTATCGTCATCCGAGTTTGCAGAAATTCTCGCGCCGAGGCGTTCGATTTCCTCAGCGAGCTCGCGGCTTGAGCGCGTCTGCGTTCCTTCGCTAAGCATCGAGGTCAGAGCCGATGTCAATCCGATTGATTCCGGCGGGTCGTTGGCTTCGCCCGCGCGAAAGGCGAGGCGAAAGCTGACCAGAGGCAAACGTTGGTCTTCCAGAATTACAACTTTTAAGCCGTTTGAGAGATGTGTTTCAAACGGTTTTGGAATATCAAAAGGCACGGGCTCAAGCGGCGCGGGCGGGGATTTGCGAAAGTCTTCATTCATAATTTCACTGTAAAGCATTACTGTCTGCAAAAATGTTTTATTGCCCGCTAAATATGCGCGAAACAAACGAAAAAAAAACAATTCTAATTCTTTCCTTTTCGTATTT
>DATHTS010000710.1:0-1900 GCA_035462935.1 Pyrinomonadaceae bacterium | reverse complement strand
GCATTGCATATTTAACCGGCACAGTTTTAGGAATAATTTTACTCGTTTGGCTTTATCGCAGAATAATCCGTCTGGCGATTTGGCAAAAACTGATTTTCTGGTTTAAGGCGAAAAAGGAAACGTCAATCGTGGAATTTTACGAGCGAATGCAGCAGGTTTTAGCAAGCAAAGGCTTTACCCGTCAAACGCATCAAACACCACTTGAATTCGCATTTGCGCTGAATATGCCGGAAGCCATTCGGATTACAGAGAAATATAATCGTGTGCGCTTTGGCGAAAAGAATTTGTCGAGCGAAGAGGCGAGAGAAATTGAGGATTGGCTTAAGAAGTTGGAAGAAGAAAAATGAAGCTGGCGATTTTTGATGTTGATGGAACTTTGACGAAAACCGACGGAGTTGACGACCTCAGCATCGTCAAAGCGTTTTTTGACTCGCATCAAATCGCCGATATTGATACCGATTGGACAAAATATAAATATGTAACCGACTCAGGCATCACTTTAGAAATTTTTACCAAAAGTTTAGGACGAGAGCCAAACGAAAAGGATTATTCTGTTTTAAAAGATTGTTTTATAAAAAATCTCTCAGAGTTTGCAAGTAAGGACAAAAGCCTTTTCGCTGAAATTCCAAATGCTAAACTAATGTTGGAAAATCTAAAGGCGGAAATAGATTGGGCGATTGCTTTGGCGACAGGCTGCTATTTCGATTCAGCTAAGCTGAAACTTAAACAAGCAAACATAAACATAGAAGATTATCCGAATGCGACAGCCGATGATGCCGTTTCGAGAGAAGAAATTTTGCAGATTGCGATTGAGAAATCATTAAAACATTATCGGCAAAAAGAGTTTGAAAAAATTGTTTCAGTCGGCGACGGAGTTTGGGATGTAAGAACCGCAAAGAATTTAGGCTTAAGCTTTATTGGCATTGGTAGCGGCGAACGCGCCGAAAAATTGCGAAAAGAAGGCGCGGAATTTATTATTGAAGATTTTAGAGATTACAGGCTTTTTATTGAGTATTTAAATAAATGAAAAAAGTTGGATTTGTCAGCCTCGGCTGCCTAAAAATTCCGGTTGCTTTGAGAATTTATGAAAATTTGGCAGATCGTAATTGACACAAGCGTTGTAGTTTCGGCAATTCGTTCCAAACGCGGCGCATCATAGAAGAAAAATTACACGAACAAGCCCCGAACTTTGATTACACAAAGGAAGATATTGATAATTTTTTAGACTATATTTGTTCGGTTGCCAACGAACCGCCGATATATTTTCGCTGGCGACCTTTTTTGAAAGATGCCGACGATGAAATGATTTTGGATTTAGCGATTGCCGCAGGCGCGGATTACATCATAACTTATAACGTGAAAGATTTTCGGAATACGGAAAGTTTCGGCATCAAAGCAATTACGCCGTTTGAGTTTTTGCGGATTTTAGGAGAAATAAGATGACAACCGTTCAAACAAAAATCCCCGATGCGATTCTCCGGCAGGCGCAAGCCTTTGCCGAACGGGAAAATTTATCTTTGGAAGAAGTGATAAGTCTTTGTTTAGCGCACTCGCTTGGCGTTTGGACGGCGGAAACCATTATTTCCGAAAGAGCAAAACGCGGAAGTCGTGAGAAATTTTTGGAGTTTATGTCGAAAGTGCCGGACGTTGAGCCTGAAGAACACGACCGTCTGGATTAAAGTTTTATGAAAAAAGTTGGATTTGTCAGTCTCGGCTGCCCGAAAAACCTCGTTGATTCGGAAGTGATGATGGGGCAGTTGAAAGAGGCTGGCTACGAAATTACGAATAATGCCGAGGAAGCGGAAACGCTCGTCGTCAATACGTGCGGTTTTATCGAATCGGCGAAGCAGGAATCAATCGAGGCGATCCTCGAAGCGACGAACGCGAAGGAAAACGGAAA
>DATHTS010000709.1:0-1574 GCA_035462935.1 Pyrinomonadaceae bacterium | reverse complement strand
CGAAAAAGAATTGCGCTACCAAATCTCCGAAGCCGGATTCGTCCCGCAGCAGCGCGATATTTTGTATAAATACGTCAATCGGGAAAATGTAGAAACGCTGGACGAAAGAAAATCAATGCCGCTCAAGCAATTAAGTGTTGCTTTTGCTGATTAAGAGAAAATTATGCCGACAACTACCGTTGAAGAAACCGAAAAAAAAGAAACGAGCGAAGATAAAAAATCCGGGCTTCTTTTAGATTCGCTTGAGATCAAAGGCTACCGGTGTTTTGAGCATCTGACGATTGAAAAACTCGGACGGGTGAATTTGATTGTTGGCAAAAATAATGTTGGTAAAACGGCTTTGCTTGAGGCAATAACTTTCCATGTAGATGTTAGTGAATTTGATGTTTTTGATAGTTTAATTTCGAGAAACGAGAGTTCCGAAATTGAGAACGAATTTTTACAAAAAACTCAATTTGATTCTTTTCGCCATTTATTTTCAAATCGTCCGGTTCTTGAAAGAACGTCGGATTCAGTCAGACTTTTGATCGAAAGTCCTAATTTAGGAGTTGTTTTTATTGATTTGTATCCGCCGAATGAAACTAATCACTCAACATTTTCAATTAAAGGGAGTGCAAATAGAAAGCTTAATATCAAAACTCAATTTATTAGAACAAGCGGATTATCAAATAGGGTAAAACTTTCAATTTGGGACAAAATTGAAAGACAAGTAAATGAGGATAAAGTTGTTGAAGCACTTAAAGTTATAGATGATAAATTAGAGGATGTTCGTTTTAGTGGTTATCCAGATGGCACATCAAATCGTGTTCCTGTTGTCAGATTGAAAAATGCTAAGGAAAGAATTCCGTTAAAAAGTCTTGGAGAAGGAATGAACCGAATGTTAGATATAGCTCTATCTTTGGTTAATTGTCAAAATGGAGTTTTTTTAATTGACGAAATTGAAAGCGGCTTGCATTATTCGGTTTTGCCCGATGTCTGGAGATTGATTTTCAAAACCGCAAAGGATTTAAACGTTCAAGTTTTTGCCACAACGCACAGTTATGACTGCATTGAAGCTTTTACACAAGCAGCGATTGACGATAAAGAATCAGACGGAATGCTAATTCGGTTGGAAAACAAAAATGGCGCAATCAAAGCGGTAACTTTCAGCGAAGATGAACTTGAAACCGTAACACGAAGAAATATCGAGGTACGCTAGCGATGATTGAAAATCGGATTTTGCTGGTTGAAGGAACTGATGATTTGCATGTCTTGGCACACATTTTCAAAGCTCACGGGTTTGAAGGCAAAATAACTATTCGTGATCAGGAAGGTGTTGACAAATTAAAGAAAAGATTAGACGAAAAGTTTTTTGAGAACCTTTTGGAAGATTTGCCGGTTGAGCTTAAAGGAAGTGAAGTTGTCGCTTTAGGAATCGTCGTTGATGCAGACCTTGATTTAAGCGCGCGTTGGCAAAGTTTGGCAAACAAATTAAGGGATTTGAAATATCAAGATGTTCCTGATTTGCCGAAAGCAACCGGAACAATTTGCACAGGTGAAAATTTACCGAAAATCGGGGTTTGGTTAATGCCGGA
>DATHTS010000708.1:0-3660 GCA_035462935.1 Pyrinomonadaceae bacterium | reverse complement strand
CGGCTGAGGAAGTCTGATTTGACGAAGCGCGGAGCAGACCAGCGGATCAACCAGACCTTCACGCGCCTGAAAAATAATCAGGTTGCCGCTTTTTCTCAAAGCCAAACTTTGGCTGGTTAAATGAGCCAACTCAATGGCGATGAGCTGATTGTCGGTTTGCGTTCCGTTATTGAGCGACGGCGTTAAATGCTCACCGAATTCCAGACAAAAGGCAAATCTGAGGGCTTTCCCGTCAGCCCATTTTAGTCCTTCGGTGGGAGTTCTTGACAGAAGCGAGATTCCGCGAATAACGCGGACTACTTCATTTTGGTCTTGCGGTATGGCGTGTAAATGATTCGCTTTGAGAGCATTTTCAACTGTCCGGCGATCTCTTTCATCGGGAATGCGGCTTTCGTCCCAGTCCAATCCTTGCGCCAGCGAGTAGGTGATAAACACCATTCCATAATCATCCCGCAGAGACCGGCGGAGAGCCGCCATCAACGGACACATTTTCCTTCGCCGTCAATAATAAGGTCGTAAAACGATCTGCCGCTTACCAGTAAGGCTGAATGACCTTCCGAATATGCATCCAGAACCGGCTGAATCGGAGAGGCGTTTTTTTTCTGAAGTTTTGTTTCCATAGTTTTAACCTTGCTTATTTGTTGATTTATTATTTAATCTTTGCGTCCGTCTGATGTCGTTATTGGTTCGACCGGAATTTTTGCCGGTTGCCGGAGGAGCAGCTTTCGGCTTAATTTTCCGGCGAATAAAATCTCTGGCGGCGGCAAGCTCGCAGACTCCGCCCGTAAAGGAGCGTTTCCCGGGCGATCTGCGCACACCTTCATTCGTCAATGCTTCGCTGAAAGCATCCAGAATCTGACTGCAAGAGCCGTCGCTCACGCCGACGACTTCGGTGGTGACAGAAAAATTATGGTCTTTATCTTTACTCACTTCCGTAATCACCGCGCGTCCCATAGGGTCGCTGCCGATAATTCTGGTTGTTCCGTCTTTGGCAAATTCGGTATAAACCTGATTAAAGCCAATTTTAGAAGAGGCTTTTTGACAAGCGGAAGAAATACTTTCGAGTAAAACCTGACTGTGAGAGTTTTCTAAAAATTTCACCGCGCCTGCTTCCGCCGCCGCCAGATCTCTGAATGAACCGGCACTTCTCAAAGCATCCAATTTTTGTTCCAGCCCTTTTGAGTCATTGACGAGAAACTGATTTGAAGCGAGGTTGGCGAAAGTCAGCGCTTTTGCCGTTTCAAGATCTCCGGCTGCATTTTTTGAAGCCCCAAGATTTTTAAGAAGGACTTGTCGTTCCTCGCGGATAGTTTTAACTGACTTTATATTTAAAACAGCCGGCAGAGCAGCTGCTCTTTCATCATAAATTTTTCTCCCGGTGTTGGTTAATAATTTCGCCTTACCGCTGATAAGCGAAGCCGCCGCAATGACTCCGCCGACAGCTACACCCGCCAGGGCTACGCCTGAAACGCTTTCGACATTAGATTCTGATGATTTAATTGACATTTTTTTTATCTCCTTGTTTATTTCACTTCGTCATCCGCGTCTTTGATATTTCTGGTCAAGACGCTCCGTAAATATTCGTTTTCACCATCCGCGGAATCAGACTCTGATTGATTACCGTTTTGATTCGGCTGATTTAACTCAAACCCGTTATCGGCATGATTATTTGCATAATTAAGGTTAGGATCAGCAGCGTTCGGTTGAACATCACTATCGGCTCTGTTCTGATTTTGATTAGTGTTCGCGGCAGCATCCGAGCCGGTTTCCCCGGTCAGGCATTCACGGATAAAATTTCTGGTAACCGTATCAAAGTTCAACGGCGAAATTCTCATATTCGGAAATTGCTGATTATATGTTTCCAGTTCCAGAGAATAAGCATTGTAATTGTTGATAACCGATTGATAGCATTGTTCAAAATCCCGGTTCAGGTTTTGAATTTGATTTTCAAGTTTTTTGTGTTTGCTGCGATACAAAAGAAAGGCTTTGGCTTCGGTTGCGTGTCCGCCCGAAAAAATTACGATTGCATGCACGGTAAAGGCGACTATGGTCAGACCGATCAGACGGGTTGTTAGGAGAGCCGCCAGACTCTCGGAAGAATTAATTAAGCGAACCGTATCGGGATGACTGCTTATTACCAAGGCAGGCATTACCAGCGCAAAGATAATACCCAAAATTATCCAAAGGTTCATCCGGCTGTTATTCTGCCCGATTTGCGCTCTCTTCTGACTTTTTTCATAAATTAAAAGCGCCAAGTAGATTTCTATGGCTAAAAATGCGAGAGGGGTTATGAATTTAACCAGATAATGCATCGCATCATTATCAGGAAAAGCCGATTTCGCCAGCAGTGTCGCAACGCCGCCGAACAGCAGAGTATCGATAATATAAACAGCCAGAATAATTACTGCCGTAACATAGTAGCGGGTAATTTTACTGGAAGAAGAAGTTACAAACTGACGGTTTTCTCCTTCCAAAAGACTCAAGTCAGAACTAACTTTTTTGCTTTCATCGCGCGCATTGTCGGCGCGGTGAGCATCGCGGTGCAGAGATTCCGAGAAACTGCTCAAATTGAATTGAACCCGCTGCCTGAAAGCTGGATTTCCCTGATTTTGTATATAAGTTGCCGGCATAATTACACTCCTTTCACAACTTGATTGACCGCAGTTTCCAAAGACTCGAATAACTCGGGATTTAAGTCCTTCAATGAACCGACGCTGCCGATTCCGTTGACTACGATTAGCTTTGCTCCGCTATTTAGTTTGTTTAACTTAGCTTTTACATTATCCTGGGCATCGCTGTTCAAAATAATCACTTTTTTTACGTCTTCCGAAAATACACGGTCTTTTTCAGCGAGCGCTAGATCCACGCGATTTAAGGCGTTAAAGACATCGGTTTTTTTTGCGTCAGCCGGCGTTTTCAATAGCTCTGTCGCATCGGAAGAAAATTTCGACACGCGATTTTCGGTTTCGGTCTTCCATTCGCTTAACAACCTTAGATAATCTGATTGAGCTTGGCGGAACTCGTCGTACTCAGCGGCAATTTTTTCCGCGTCACCTTCATCCGCAGGTTTTGCAGGCTCAACCGGCGGTGGTTCGATCCGCAAACGCAATAAAGATTTGTTGCTGTTGTCGGTAACAAGACCGAGGGCGAATTCACCGCCCGCAAGTTTCAAGCGATCAACGACAGGTTGTAAATCTTCAAAGGAAGGCTGGTTTGTTCGAGTCACATTGGCGCTGCCGCTCTTGTCAAGCAGCAAGGCGACTTTAATAGGAGAAACTTTAACCGGCGAACCAAGCGGAGGAAGAACCGAGGAAGAACCGGACGAGCACCCCGTAAGCAGCAGAGAGCCGCAAATAAAAAGAAACGCTAAAAAAACACATAAAATTTTCATAAACAGGAAAACTCCTAAAAAGAATCAGAAAAACGGAAAACAAAAAGAACAAAAGTAACAGGACGAATAATAGGCGAGAAAAACGAGGGGCAAAAGTAGCGCTAATCTTTGGAAGTTAATCCCGGTTAGTCCGGCGATGAATAAAAAAAATACTGTCAAAAATAAACGAAAAGGCAAAAAATCATCGCACAAATAAAAGCCGAAAAAAGTGAGCAAGGGTTAATTTCCCTGCACAATTGTCAAGCGGGATAATATGCGGGCGGCGATTT
>DATHTS010000707.1:0-4203 GCA_035462935.1 Pyrinomonadaceae bacterium | reverse complement strand
TTTATAAACAGCGAGGAAAACAATGAAAAGATTTCTGGCATTTATTTTAGTCTTATTCGTATTTTCGGGCGTTCCGGCAGCGGGACTTGCCCAGACTAAAGCCAAAAGTGTAAAGACAACCGCAACGGCAGCCGCGCCGAGATTCGGAAATGTCGAAGGCATTACGGCAGAGCAGATGAGAAACCATCTTGAATTTTTAGCGTCTGACGAACTGGAAGGACGCGACACGCCCTCGCGCGGGCTCGATATTGCGGCGATGTATATCGCCTCGCATCTCCGTCAATGGGGCGTCAAACCGGCTGGCGATAACGGGACTTACTTCCAAAAATTTCCGCTCAAGCGCAGTAAAGTTGACGCGCAAAACACCCGGCTTGAATTGAACAATCAATCTTTTATTTACGGTGAAGATTTTCTTTCTTCGACCTTTACACCGGGAAATGTTTCGGGAAATCTGGTTTATGCCGGACACGGCTGGTTTATTAAATCGAAAGAGATTGACGCTTTCAAAGGAATTGATGTCAAAGACAAAATCGTCATTGTAACAGGCAATCTCCCAAAAGGCGTCAGTTTTAACGATTTGCAGGGAAAACAGGGCGAAGATTGGGCAAGCCCGACGCTTTACGCGCAGATGAAAGGCGCAAAAGCCGTGATAGCTTTCGGAAGTTTCGGAACGCTTGCAAATTGGAGAGCGGTGAAATATGACCAGACAGAAAAGGGCGGTTTGTCATTCAAACAGCCGCAGTTACAAATCACGATTCCCTCAATCACCGCTTCGCCGCGTCTAATAGCCGCGCTGTTTCAGGGCGAAAAAGCGAGCGGCGGAAATGTTTATAACAAAGCCGTTACACAGGATTTTGTCGAGCCTTTTGATTTGAAGCCGACTAAAAAAATCAATTTGAGCGTTGCCGTTAAAACCGAAAATATTCACTCGCAAAATGTCATCGGCATTTTGGAAGGAAGCGACCCGGTTTTGAAAAACGAATATGTCGCTGTCGGAGCGCATTACGACCACGTCGGGATGAACCCGTTTTGGCAGGGCGAGGACAAAATCTGGAACGGCGCGGACGACGACGGTTCGGGAACGGTTGCAGTAATGGCGATGGCTGAAGCCTTTACAAAAGGCGCGCAGCGACCGAAACGCTCGATTCTTTTTCTCTGGGTTGCGGGCGAGGAAAAAGGTTTGTGGGGAAGCGAATATTTTACCGATAACCCGACTATTCCGATTAACTCAATTGTAACGCAGCTCAATATTGATATGATCGGACGCGCTCAAAAAGCGGGCGACGAAGCTCATCCGCAAAATAAAAATTTACCGAAACCGGGCGAAGTTTTCGTTATCGGTTCAAAATTAATGAGCACCGAACTCGGAGAGGTCAGCGAATCGGTCAACAAATCGTTTTTGAATATGAGCTTTAACTACAAATACGATGACCCGAAAGACCCGGAACAATTTTTTTATCGCTCCGACCATTACAATTTCGCCAAAAAAGGCATTCCGATCATTTTTTATATGGACGGCAGCCACGCCGATTATCATCAGCCGTCGGATTCGGTTGAAAAAATAGATTTTGCGAATATGGAAAAAATAACGCGGACGATTTTTGCGACCGGTTGGGAGCTGGCAAATCGCCCGACGCGCCCGAAAGTTGATAAACCGCTTTCGCCGCAAGTTGCTGGAAACTAAAAAAATAAAATAGGCAGGATAAGGAAAAATATGAAAAAAATCTTAGTTGCAGTCATTTTTACAATGTCAATTTCCCTGTCGGTTTTCGCCCAGAAAGCCGATGATTCAAAAGACGCTTTAGCAGTCGTCAACAAGCTTTTCGACATGATGGCGGCGCATAAACCGGCGGAAATCGTCGCGCTCCACACGCCCGAAGCGCAGCTTGTCGCAATAATGAAAAACAAGGAAGGAAAATCCGTTAACCGGACGTTTAAGGCGGAAGATTTTTCCAAAAATTTCGCCGAGAAAAAAGCCGAGCTTTTCGAAGATATGTATGCGCCGAAAGTCGAAGTACACGGCGATTTCGCGCAGGTCTGGGGCAGATATGTGTTTTTCGTCAACGGCAAAATTTCTCACTGCGGAATCAACGCTTTTCATTTGGTCAGAACCGACGCGGGCTGGCGCATTGCCGGCGCAGCTTCGACGATGGAGCCGCAGGGCTGCACCGAGCAGGAAAAATCGATGAAGGCGACGAAATAAATCCAAAATCCAATATCCATCAGGAGGTTTTAATGAATAACAAAAAATACGGATTGTTTTTAACGGCAATTCTACTTTTTTCCATAACCGTTTCTGCGCAGAAAACAAAATTCGCGCCTATCGCCGGTTTCAAAAAAAAGGAAATCGCGGCTGAACGCCTGGAAAAAAATCTGCCCGCGCTGATGAAAGAGGCTGATATTCCGGGGCTTTCGATTGCCCTTATCCGCGACGGAAAAGTGGTTTGGAATCGCGGCTTCGGCGTCAAAAATTCGCTGACTAAAGAACCCGTCACCGAAGAAACCGTTTTTGAAGCGGCGAGTTTGACCAAGCCGGTGGTCGCGTACGCCGTTCTGAAACTGGTTGACGCGGGAAAATTGGATTTGAACGCGCCGCTCAACAAATATCTGCCCGGAAATTACGATGTCGTCGCCGACGATACGCGGATAAATCAAATTACAGCCCGCCGCGTTTTGTCTCATACGACCGGATTTCCGAACTGGCGCGCGCCGCGAAATTCAAAAACTCTGCCGATTTATTTCGCGCCCGGCGAGCGTTTCAGCTATTCGGGCGAAGGCTTTGTTTATCTTTCAAAAGCGGTCGAGCAGATTACAAAGATGAAGTTTGAAGATTACGTCCGCGAAGCGGTTTTCGTTCCCCTTGGAATGACGAGCAGCAGTCTCGCGTGGCAGGAACGCTATAAAACCTTAAAGACTTTTAATCATGATTTGCTGGGAAATCCGAGCGGGCAGGGCGAAGGCGTTTCGGCAAATGCAGCCGGAAGTCTCCAAACGACGACCGGCGATTATTCAAAATTTGTTTCGGCAATCTTAAACGGAACGGGTTTGAAAAAGGAAACGCGAAAACTGATGCTCACGCCGCAAAGCAAGGTGGACGAAAGCTGCCGCGTTTGCGTGAGCAGCGCGCCGACAAAACTTTCAAACGAAATCGGCTGGGGACTCGGCTGGGGCTTGCAGACGACCGACGAGGGAAATTCCTTCTGGCACTGGGGCGACAACGGAAATAACAAGGCTTTTATCGTCGCGTTTGAAAAACAAAAGGACGGAATAGTGATTTTAACGAACGGAGCGAACGGTCTTTTTATTTTGAAGGAAATTTTAGAAGACGGTCTCGGCGGAAAACATCCGGCAGCGGCGTGGATAAATACCGGCAGATTCGATTCGCCCGCACGAGTTTTGCTTAAAGCAATCATCAATGAAGGCGCGGAAAAAGCTCTCGCCGAGTACCGCAGACGGCGCGATGCGTCGCCCGCAAACAAATTGGATGAAGGTCGGATAAACAGTCTCGGCTATGACCTTTTGCGGGCGAGAAAAATTGACGAGGCGATTGCGGTTTTCCGGCTGAACACGGAAGATTTTCCCGCATCGGCAAATACCTGGGACAGTTTGGCGGAAGGCTATATGGTCAAAGGCGATAAGCAAAAGGCTATCGAATATTACAAAAAATCGCTCGCGCTCGATCCGAATAACAAAGGCGCGGCGGAAAACATTAAAAAGTTGGAACAGTAAATCAAAACAAAAGCGAAAAATTATGCTGCAAAAATTATTAATAAAATTTATCGGATTGGTTTTGCTTTTGGTTTTGCCGAACGTTTCCGCAATCGCCGCCGATTCGGTGAAAACCACTGCGCGAACAGTGACAAAAATTACGGAAGGCGTTTATGTGATTCGCCATAAGGACGCGCCCGACACATTTCCGCAGAGCAATACGACGGTCATCATTGGCGAGCGCGAAGTTTTGGTCGTTGATTCGTGTTATCTGCCCTCGTCGGCAAAAGAGGACATCGCGCAAATTCGGCAGTGGACGAACAAACCCGTTCGTTATCTCGTCAATACACATTGGCATTACGACCACACGATGGGCAACGGCGTTTATTGGGAACCCTTTCCGTTTTTGACGATCATCGCTCACACCGAAACCGCCAAACAATCCGTCAATTACAATCCCGGATGGTTTGAACGATTTCCGCGCCGCGCCGGCGC
>DATHTS010000706.1:0-6091 GCA_035462935.1 Pyrinomonadaceae bacterium | reverse complement strand
ATCCGCAAATTTGGCAATTTCTTCGAGCGCCAGCGATTCGGTAAAATTTTCGCGCAGAAAATCTTCTGTTTGAGTAAGCCAGCGCGGGATATTTTTTTCGTTCGCTCCGATTTTCGAGCGCGACGCTTCGGCTAATAACTCTAAAATTAAACCTTCGAGCGCAAGCATCGAGAATGAATCCATCCGGCAAAATTCCCGGTAGATTTTGTTTCCCAAAAAATTTGTTTTTTCCGAACGACAAACCACTGAATCATCGAAAATAACTGAATGCTGCCGGATTTTTGAAAGCTTTTCAAAACTAAATTCAACGCTTAAAATCCGCACGTCGTTTTCAAATTCTACGGCGTGCGATTCTTCCGGCGGGTGAAAAACTATGGTTGACGCCTGCCGCGAATACGTTCGGCGGTTGAGGCTTTCAGCGTAATTTCCTTTTAAGACGAAACTGAAAGAAGCGAATTTATGCGTGTGGCGCGGCTGAACGAGAGTCGGCGGGTAAATAATTTCGTGCAGATTGAGATCATCCGTTTTATGGTGTCTTACAAGTTTTGTGCGGAGAGATTTTTGTAAAGATTGTTTCATAGAATAAAAATCCTGTAATGAAAATTACAGTGATTTTATATTTTCAACGAATATTTACAAAATGAAGTTGCGGTAAAATCGAAAGTTTTTTGTGAAAAAGTTCAATTTAATGAAATAAATGTAGGGAACCTTCAGGAGAAATATTTTCGGAATTTAATTATTTCGCCTTTATCGGGCAGAAAATCTCCTGTGAAGAAAAGTCAAAATAAAATTAATCGCAATCAGCAAAGCGAGAGCTACGATATAAACCAGCCAGCCCGACAAATCATGCCAGGCGCTTTCCGTCGCTTTTTTGCCGTAGTAATAAGTCAAGATTCCGGTTGCCGTTACGCGCCCCGCATTCGTCAAAACCGCTATCGGAATCGCCGAAATCATTAAAATTATCGCCCGCCAAAAATCAGGATTTTTTAGAAAAGACAGCCGATTTTTTTCCTCAAACCGGCGTTTTGTCCGCGTAAAATAAACCAGAATCAAAGCGAGCGTCATCAGCGTCATCAGGCTTCGGATGCCGCTGCACGCCTCGACCACTTCGAGCGCGATAATCTGCGTCGCGCCGTTCGGTAAAATCTCAATGACGTTTCCCTTTCGCAAAGTCGGAACGCCAAACAAGCGAATCCCCCAAACAGCGATTTGCGAGGCGTAAATCTGCAATGGAAAAGCGATTTTGTTAAAAATAATTTGCGGAATCGGTATGGAAAGAAGCAGCAGAACAAACGGCACGACGAGCAATCGCAAAATTCGCGCGCCGAAAAAATAGATGACGATGCCCGCGAGCATCAGGACGAAAGAAACTCTCTGCGTAAAAAGCTCCGCGCCGAGCGTCCCGCCCAAAAGCAGGAAAAGCGCGAACAGAACAACGGCGAATCCGAGCCAAATTTTCGGTTTCTCAACCGCTTTTCTCAGTGCGTCAGACTCCGCCCAGATGATAAATCCAATCACAAACGGCACAAGCAACCCGTGCGAGTAGTTCTCATCCGTCCACCAATCGCGCCCGAGCTTCGCCAAAACATTGGCATACAGAAACGCCAATGCCAAGCCGACCAAAACAGGTCGCCAGAGATTTTTGAAATTTATTGCGGGCGAGTTCATCGAAAACTACAAAAGTAGGAAAGATTGAATCACAGAGATTTTCCGCAGGAGAGTATAACACAAGAATTTTAAAAAATAATGAATTTGGCATTTGACTCTCTCAGAAGTCTAGGGCTTATTCAAAGTCGCCAAAGGCGACAAACATTATAGCCCGGCGAGCATCGCCGGGTCTGATGAAAGCAAACCTTCCGACGTTGTAAGCGTCGAACAAACAGCGCATAATTGTTGCTCGCCTTCAGCGAGCGATTTTACCATTCACGTAAACCCGGCGATGCTCGCCGGATCATCTTCGATGACATAAAGGAAAATTTCTACTTTGAATAAGCCCTGCTCAGAAGTCTTCAGAAAACGAGAAAGCCATATTCAATAAACTTAATAACTGTTACTGCTCTACCGTTTTTAATTGCGGGTTCAAACTCAATCATTTTCGCCGCTTGGATGGCACTTTCGGTAAGCCCGTGTGAAAGTTCTTTTACCGGAAAAACAGACTTAATCTGCCCATTTTTGCCAAATTCAACGGCAAGTATAACTGTGCCGGATACATTATACCGGCGGGCTTCTTGCGTGTATCTCACCCTTGGCTTGGAAATAATTTCCAGTTTCCTGTCATAATTCTCATTTAGTTCCTTACCGAGAGATTCATCCACAAAATTAAACGCTTTTCGGGCTTGTTTCTTATCATCCGTTCGAGCATAAGCCATTCCGAGAAAAAGGTGTGCCTCGCGGTCTTTTGCATCTGCCTCGACCGTCTTTTGCAAGGTCTCAATTGCTGTCGTATAGTCACCTTTTTCGTAAAGCTCGATACCTCTTTCGCGCAGGCTTTCTTGAGAAAAGGCACTGCTAACGCAAAAGAACAAAACAATAAATAAAGTTATTTTGTAAGATATTTTCATAAGAGTTTTCTATTTACGGGTTGTTAGACTTGCTGAAGCAAAATTCTCGCATCTCATTATACCAAATTGCGAATATACCCGAGCGTTTTTTCGATCTCTTCCTCTGTATTTAAAAGACTCGGCGCGATTCGCGCGTAGGAAATGCCGTAAGGCGATTGCGAAGCGATGACTCGCTTTTCCAGCAGTTTTTTTACCACTGTTTCCGGCTTCATTCCTTCCACGTCGAAGCAGATCAAACCAGCCGAAAGTTTACTTCCGAGCGGCGTGTAAAGTTTGACGTTTTTCATTTTCTGTAAACCTTCTTTCGCCTGATCATTGAGCGCGTGAATGCGTCCGGCAACTCTCTTTCGCCCGATTTGCTTGTGAAATTCAAAGGCGGCGGGCAAAGCCCAGCGCAGCTCGAACGAATGAAAACCGCCCGGCGTTATCCACGCCGCCTCCATTCCCTTCAGCTCCGTCCCAAACATCCAAGCGCCGTAAGGACCGAAGCTGAACGACGGAATTGTCGGGCGCATAATCTTCCATCTGTCGGCTTTCGCCCAGATAATTCCCGTTCCGCGCGGTCCTAGAATCCATTTGTGCGTTCCGGCAACGAAGAAATCCGCGCCCGTCTGCGCGACCGTTTCGTCTTCCACGCCGAAACCGTGAACGCCGTCAACGACCAGCAAAGCGCGGTCAGCTTCGGCGCGTCCTTTGTTCGCCTCGGCGACTGCGGCGGCGATGGCGCGAATCGGCAGTTTCAAACCGCTGCTTGAATGCACCCAGGTTACGCCGACAACCCGCGTTTTCGGCGTGATCGCTGTTTTGACGCGCCCGGCAATTTCCGCGTCCGAGATGGATTTGAAATCGTCAAACAGGCTGATTTTCTTGACGCTCGCCCCGGCGCGCGTCGCGGCGAGACGAATTGATTCGTGATGCGAATAATGGTCGTGCGTCGTGGTCAGAATTTCCTGCCCGGCTCGGAGCGGCAGCCCGTGATAAACGAGCGCCAAGCCCATCGTCGTGCTGTCGGTCAGCGCGATTTCTTCCGGTTTTCCCCCGACATATTCGGCGACCGCCTTTTCTATTCTGAATTGATTCCCGAATTCTTCCTCTTCGACCGCCAAAAGCGGATTCTCGTCCAACTCGCGCCGGTATTTATCAATCGCCTCGCGCACGGGGCGCGGATGCGACACCAGGAAAAAGGAACTCAAATGAATATATTCAGGCGAAACGGCAAACTGCGCCCGAACATTCGCCCAATTGCTCATATCATTTGTCGCCGCCCGCTCAAAAGCAAACGCCGAATCCGAAACGGAATTATAAGCGGCAGCGGCTCCGGCAAGCGTTAATCCGGTGCTAAATAAAAAACGACGGCGATTGACTGACATAAATTTCTCCAGAAAAGTTTACTTGAAAAGAACAAAAGAATACTGTTTTCCAACTGACAAAATCCAAAAGGGGCGAGCGACAAAATCACTCTAACCCTTTATGCAATCAAATTCAAATAGTTAAAACTGAAATTTATTTCGCAGATTTCTCAAAATTTTTACCGTTTTCGACAATCATTTTTATTTGATAATTACAACGGAATTGTTTTACAACAAATTTGTTACACAACGAATTTGTTGTATATCGAAAAGTATGGGTCAAATGAACAGCTTCTCTAAGCAACAAAAATTTGACTTTATCTCTTTCTTAATTTATATTTCTCGACATCGCACGATTAGCTGTTTTTTGGAAATCGGATTTACCGTAAAATTGCCCGAGAACCGCATTGCTTTCAATTTGGAGTTTCTCTTTGCTCTTCTCTCGTCAACTCAGCTTTTTCCCGAGCGGTAAATTTCCCGAAATTTCATACAGATTTCCTTAAAACTAAAACTGTTTTTATAGAAAACTCCGCTTAAAAATTTTGGAAGCCACCAAACTCGCCGAAAATGCGAATATTTTGAAAAAAAGCTTCTTATTTTGAATAAAAACTATGCCGGATAATTCCCTAAATATCGCCCTTCAAAGAATTGAAGCCGCCACCAAAAACCAATCTAGTGAGTTAAGATTATCATTTTTGGATTTGACGGAACTGCCGGAATCAATCACTCAGTTGACGCAGTTGCAATCGCTTGATCTTGGCGACAATCAACTGACGGAACTGCCGAAATCAATCGGTAATTTGACGCAGTTGCGATCGCTTAATCTTACAAGAAATCAAATAACCAAATTGCCAGGGTCAATTATTCAGTTGAAGCAATTGCAAGTGCTCTATCTCGGGGGAAATCAACTGACCCAAATACCCGAAAAAATTGGTCAATTATCAGAGTTGCACACACTTTTTCTTTGGGGAAACCAATTTACGAAATTACCAGAATCCATCACTCAGTTAAAGAAACTGCAAAATTATCACTTGGCTAATAGTCAAATAACGGAACTACCTCTATCAATGATAAAAATGACAAAGCTGGAAAAATTATATTTACAGTTTAATCCTAAATTAGGATTACCTGCGGAATTGTTAGGTGATGAGAACGAAATAACGAGAGATACAAAATCTTCAAATCACATACCGCTCGAAATACTGGAATTTTATTTTCGTGTGCGCGAAAATGGAAGCCCCTTAAATGAGGCTAAGTTGATTTTAGTTGGGCGCGGCGCAGTAGGAAAAACTTCTCTTGTTAATCGGCTGGTTTACGGTAAATTTAATCCCGGAGAATCCAAAACGCCAGGCATCAAGATTGATAAATGGGAGATAAAACTGGACGGCAGTGAGAAAGTCAGTCTTAATGTCTGGGACTTTGGCGGGCAGGAAATTATGCATGCCACGCATCAGTTCTTTTTGACTGAGCGCAGTTTGTATCTGCTGGTTCTGAACGGGCGCGAGGGCGCGGAAGATTCGGATGCGGAATATTGGCTAAAATTGATTGACAGCTTCGGCGGAAAATCGCCCGTTATCATCGTGCTAAACAAGATTTCCGAGCATAATTTCGATCTTAATCGCGGCGCGCTTTTGCAAAAATATCCGAATATCAGAGATTTCGTAAAAACTGATTGTGAAGATGAAATCGGTATAGAAGAACTTAGCAGTGTAATCAAAAGAGAAACCAACGCGCTTGACGAACTGCGTGTCGGTTTTCCATCTGAGTGGTTTGCCGTCAAAGACAGATTATCGAATATGAAAGAAAACTACCTTAGTTTTCAGGAATATCGCAAAATTTGTAAAAAAAATAAAGTAAGTAAGGGACAGCATCAGGAAATGCTGGCGAAATATCTCAATCAACTCGGCATCGTGCTTAATTTCAAAGACGACCCGCGTCTTCGTGATACTCACGTTCTCAATCCGCATTGGGTAACCGGCGGAATATATAAGCTTCTCAATTCGCCGTTTTTGGTTGAAAGAAAGGGTGAAATAAGACTCAGCGAAGTTTCCGAAGTGTTGCCCGAAGAAGATTACCCGTCTGAAATGCACCGTTTTATTTTCGATCTAATGAAAAAGTTTTATCTCTGTTTCAGCTTTCCCGAGGATGAAAATCATTATCTGATTCCCGAGCTTTTGAGCA
>DATHTS010000705.1:0-3329 GCA_035462935.1 Pyrinomonadaceae bacterium | reverse complement strand
CTATTTGGCTTGTTTTGGGTTGATAATATTTAGCGAGTTCTTCGTAGATTTTTTTACTATAAAAATCTTTTTTCCCTGATGCGTGGTTGTTTGGATCAATGTATCTAGGTTTATATAAACTGGAATTCTCTCTGAATTTTTTCATTAAAGCATTGAATTTTTTGTTTTGTAAAAAATCCTTGAATAGCTTCCTAGCTTCATTTGCTACATCTGCATATTTTTCTGTATATACTGTTTTAAATAGAAAATCTTCCTCTAGTCTAATCTGTTTAGCATTTGGATCATCAGTTATTCGCACATTTTTTAATGATTCTTCTATTTGAAAATTAATGCTTTGTTGTTGAGCGTTATTTACAGCGGCAACAATATCAGCATTGTTGATTCGTTTTTCATTAAACAATCCCATTCTATATTCTACTAGAATTGAATCCTTAATTTTTGCTGATTTAAGTCTTTTTGAAGATTCAATAATTCCTTCAATAAACTCTTTAACTTCTTTTGATGAAGAAGAAAGAGCAGAGGAATTTGAAAGAAAATCAATAGGTGAAAAAGGTTTTTGAAAACCGATTGGCAACAGTATTAAGTTTGTTTCGGTTGATAAATCATATCCAAAATGTTTTTTAACAAATTCAACATAAAATCCTACGTTTGCTTTTATGAGTGAAAAAAGAAGTGAATCTAAGTTCTCACAATAAAAGTGAGTAACTTTATTTCGGTAAATATACAAATTGTCCAAACTTTCTTTAATTGCTTGAAAGCCTCTTCCTAAATTACTTGCAACACAGGCTAAACATTCGTCGAATGGTTTTGTTTTACCATCTTTTTGAAAGAGTTTTACTGGTTTTAGAAATTTGTAGATATAGGCTTTTAACAGAAGTTCCCAAGCATTTATTACGAGCATTACAGAAATTTCGTAACGGTAAGAAAAGATAGGTTTATTGTGTATCTCAACTGCCGCAAACATGGCAGACTTTGAGTTACGTAACAAACTAAGCGCAATTGGAGATTTTCTCTTTCTCATACTCTTAAAAATATAAGACTCAAAATTGCAACTGCAAAATAATTATATAAACATTTCTCTCACATTTAGATTTTCAATCTCGTATCGCAACCCGCAACCGCATTCAAATTCCTGTTTTTCCAAATTTTCGTCAAATTTATGAAAAAGCTGCCCGCATTTGCAAACCGCCCCATCCGAACGCGCCGGACTTCCCAAAACTAAATGGAAATCGGGAACAGATTTTGTCACAACCGAACCCATTCCGACCATCGCCCATCGCCCGATTTCCAAATTATTGCCAATCGTGCAGCCCGCGCCGATGGTCGCGCCTTCGCGCACAAGCGTCGGCAAAGTGTGTTCGTCAGGCTCGCTCGGTCTTAATTTTTTCAAATTGGGAAAAGTCGCTCGCGGGAAACGGTCGTTGGTAAAAATTGTCCCGGCGGAAATCATCACGCCGTCTTCGATTGTCACAGCCGCGCAGATGTAAACCATCGCGTTGATTTTCACGCGACTGCCGATTTTTACGTCATAAGCGATATAAGTTTTTTCGCCGATGATGCATTCTTCGCCAATCGTCGCGCCGTGTCGGATATGCGCGTTGTCCCAAACGCTTGTGCCTTCGCCGATTCGGACGTTTTCTTCGATGATTGCTGTCGGGTGGATTCTTATCATTTGCTATTTTTCTGGATTTCCGAATAAGTTTCCTCTGTAACCCAACCCAGACCTGCACAAATAAAACACTTTCCCGGTTTCTCGGTTGCAACGTCTTTTGATTGCTCCCAAATCCCAGAGCCTTCGCAAATCGGACAAGTTTTTGACTGATCTGAACGATTCGGAATGAATTTCGCAAGTTGAGGATAACGCCTTTTTCCCGCAACTAGAACTCTTATTAGCGCTTGTGAATCTACTCTATGATGTTGAAAATTCCCGTCATAATCTTGGTCAATTATTTCACCGTTTGCAGTTAATAAAACATAGCTCCACATATCAACGCCCATAGGTAAAGCACTATATTCATGTGCAAGCCTATACTCTTCAGCATCAGAAAATCGCTCAACCCGAAGATTATCTATTAATTCCTGAACTGTTTTCTGAAAATCAGGTGTAACACTATTTATTTCCTTGCTTTCCATTCCTTGTATTTTTCCGGCAGACAATTCGCGCACGGGCGAAAGGCAGCCGCAATCGCCGTTTGCTCGTCGGCGAAAAAGACGCGCTGTTTGACGTAATGACCTTTTGCTATCCAACGCGCCGCGCCTTTGCAGTCTAATCTTCCGTAGATTTTATGTTTGCGGTGTCCGCCAAACGCGCCTTTGGATGCGCTTTGGTAAGTCTTGCCGTCAGCGCCGATGAGCGTGTAAGTTTTGCTTTCCGCTTTTATCATAAAAATCTAAGGTGAAAATTACTTGAAAGCCGCGAGTTTGTTTAATAACTCGGCGTTTGTCATTTGGCACAAATTACCGCCGGTAAAGAAAGCGTTTTCGGTAACTTCGCGTTTGACATATTCAGGCGGTTCGGCGGACATTAAATCTTCCAGCCCGTCGCTTTCGGTTTCGCACAAAACCAATCCGCTTAATTCATTTTCAAAAACATCTATCGAGAAAATTCTACCTCTGTAATTGTGATAATAACGCACTTTTCTGAGCCGGTTTCCTTCAAGGGCGTCGAATATTTGATATTCTTCCGGCGACAGGATAATTGTGCTGATCATCTGAAAATACGGCGAATCAGACTCGTATTTCTTGGTCAGTTTAATCAGTCGGCGGCTCGAATCCGAATCGGTCAAATTTCTCAGTCTCAATCTCGAATCTCGCAAATATTTATCTTCAAAAGTCTTTGAATACGGCTCGACAAACTTTTTCCAGTCCGATTCGGGCGCAACGAGAAATCTTCTCTCATATTCGACGCGTGAATATTTTGCGGCTTCCGGGTTCATTTTAACAATTATTTCATCGCTGTTTCCGATTTTTCAACGACCTTTTGCCAGAGATTTTGATTCAGAGATTTATATGCCGCTTCGATTGTCTGAACGGAGGCGAGCGCGTCTTCGGGTTTGATGAGGAGTTCTTCTTTGCCTAAAATCGCGGCGCTAAAATTTTCGATTTTCGCGCGGAAAGCTCGGACTTTATCATAACCCTTGCCGAAAACAATCCAATCCGGCGATGAATCGAGCCTGTATTTTGATTCGCGCCAACCGACGTGGAGCGTTCCATTTGTGCCATAAACGCTGATAAAATTCGGAAGTTCCTTATTTATTCCCCCCGTCAGATCAACGCTTGCGACAACGCCGCTTTTCGTTTTCGCCAGCAGTTTGACGTTTTCGTCAACG
>DATHTS010000704.1:0-1725 GCA_035462935.1 Pyrinomonadaceae bacterium | reverse complement strand
AGCCGAGCCGATGCCCAAATAAACGTCCGGTCTAGGCATTCTCAAATCCTCGAAAAAAGCGTCGGACATCGCCGCGTCGTAATGCTGTCCGGTATGCACGATAAACGGCTCGAAATCTTCTCCGCGTCGCCGCATCTCGGCATAAATCGGCGCGACTTTCATAAAATTAGGTCGCGCTCCGACGATATTCAGGATTTTTAACATTCCAGATTTCAGATTTCAGATTCCAGATTCCAGATTCCGGCAGGCAAAACAATTTGGAATTTGGAATTTGAAATTCGGACTTTACAAACGCACAATCTTCGCACGGCTTCCGTTTCGCATCTCTTCTTTTAAGGCATTTCGCGTATCAACAACGAGCGGCGCAAGTTCACAAACGCGCTTATAATCAACGTCGCTGTGTTCGGTGCAGATGACTACACAATCCGCCGATTTTATTAAATCATCGGTCAATTCCGCATTATAAAGCGGCTCGCCGTCGCCGATTGTGTAAGCGTGATCGAAATGGACTTCCGGCACAAACGGGTCGTGATAAACGACTTCCGCGCCTTTCGCTCTTAAGAGATCAATCACCGAAAGAGCGGGCGATTCGCGCATATCGTCAATATCTTTTTTATACGCAACGCCGAGAATCAGAACTTTCGAGCCTTTTACCGCCTTCTCATTTTCATTCAAGCTGTCGGCAACCAGTTTGGCGACATATTTCGGCATACCGGAATTTACTTCTTCCGCCAAACTGATAAAACGCGAATCAAAACCGTGCTGACGCGCCTTCCAGCTTAGATAATGCGGGTCGAGAGGAATGCAATTATGGACAAAAACGCCATAGCTTGTGGCAAAAGTGTGATTATCGGCGACTTCTACAGAAAAAACTTCAACAGGTTTGCTTGATTTGATAATTTCCACCGATTTTACCGGAATCGTCATCAAACCAGCTAATTTTTTTAGCCCTTTTTCCGCTAAAGAAGAAATCCTTTCATAAATCGGTAGACGATTTTCCGCTTGTAAATCTTTAGCAAAAACTTGTTGGAGATTACCGTTTTCATCACTGACTAACATTGGGTGCAAATCGGTCACGGTCAATTTACGATTATCGCTCGTCGAAATTTCAACCAAATCCACCTCTGTCTTTCGGCGGAAAAGATACTGAACCGGCTTCCATTCGACTTTGTTGCTTTGCATATTGATTGACAAAGCTTCAAGTTCAGGCTTATAAATTACATCGCTTCCATGAACCGCAAATTTGCGGACTCGTTTTTTCGCGCTTTCTTTTTCAAAAAGCTCGGCGAGATTTTCAATTTTTTTGCCGTTTTTGTTACGTACGACAACTGTTTCTTTTCCGACCAAACAATGCCCACCAATACCCGGTCCGGGAAAGAAAGGCATAAAACCGAATGGTTTAGTCGCTGCCGCGCGAACGACCTCCCAAGTGTCAATGCCGAGCGTGTTGCAGAGCTTTGCCATCTCGTTTGCCATTCCGATATTGATGGCGCGGAAGGTGTTTTCCCAGAGTTTGCAAGCTTCCGCCACGCGAGCCGAGCTGACAGCGTGGACGGTTTCGACGATCTGTGAATAGAGAAACGCGGCTATTTCGGTGGAATCTTTTGATACGCCGCCGACGACTTTCGGGATGTTGTGAGTTTGAAACTGCGGGTTGCCGGGATCAACTCTTTCGGGCGAGAAGGCAAGCTGAAAATCTTCGTCCAATTTAAAACCGGCTTCTTC
>DATHTS010000703.1:0-7592 GCA_035462935.1 Pyrinomonadaceae bacterium | reverse complement strand
GATTTCCGTAAAGTGATCGAATTGGCTGATTCCACTCTCAAAAGGGAAACGAAGGATTTGCAGATTGCCGCCTGGTTTTCCGAGGCTTTATCGAAAGAACACGGTTTCGCAGGTTTGCGCGACGGTCTGAAATTGCTGAGCGGTTTGCAGGAAAATTTTTGGGACACGCTTTTTCCCGAAATTGACGAGGGCGATATGGAAGGGCGGGCTAATGCTCTGGCATTTGTAGATAAGCATGCTTCGCTTGCCATCAAAGAGCAGCCGATAACCGGCGGACGCGGGCTAAATTACTTTCAATGGGAGGAATCGAAACGCTTCGACATTCCCGAAAACCTCGACACGCTCGATTACGGCGACCAGCAGAGATACAACGAGCTAAAACAGCAAGCCGAAACCGAAAATCGTATTACGGGCGATATGTGGCGGGTTGCCAAAGCGCAAACGGGACGCGCGTTTTGCGAGGAAATATATTTCGCTCTGGAAGAATGCTGGGCGGAGTATCAAAATCTCGACCGCGTAATAGAAGAAAAATTTGACCGCAACCAAGCTCCCGGATTGAATGGTTTGAAACAATCACTGGACGACATAAGATCGCAGGTAAAAAGATTATTGGATGAAAAGCGGATCGAAGAACCCGATCCGGCGGATGAAGAGGCGGAAGGCGAAGAGGCTGGAGAAGAAACAGTCGGCGAAGACGGAACGGTAATGGTCGCCGTCGCCGGCAAAAAAGGTCCGATTCAAAGCCGGCAGGACGCGCTCAAGCGGTTATCGGAAGTAGCCGATTATTTTCGCAAAAATGAGCCGCACAGTCCGGTTTCCTATCTGGTTTCGCGGGCGGTCAAATGGGGCAGTATGCCGCTCGAAACGTGGCTGCAGGACGTTATCAAGGATGAAAACGTTATTTACCAACTGCGCGAAACTTTAGGAATTAATATGACTTCGGCGGACGGCGACGGTTCCGACGAATAAAGCTGTTGAATAAAATAATTTTGGTTTTTGGCAATTGTTTAAATTTTATAACCGAAATTTACGAATTGTGATAAAATCAAAAATCCAAACCCAAAATTGAATAAAAATAGAAAACGAAAGGAGATAAATTATGCCAAAAAAGGAAAGTTTGCAACATAAGATTGACCGCGTGCGTCCGCCGCGTGTTCAGATTACATACGATGTGGAAGTCGGCGGCGCGATTGAGCTGAAAGAACTTCCGTTTGTCGTCGGCGTGATGGGTGATTTCGTCGGAAAACCGGAAGACCCGCTGCCGCCGCTGAAGGAACGCAAGTTCGTGGAAATTGACCCTGACAATTTCAATCAAGTGCTGGCAGGAATGAAACCGCGCCTTGCCTACAGCGTCGAGAACAAACTGCAAAACGACGGAAGCCGACTCGGAGTTGATCTCAACTTCAGCAACATCGAGGATTTCGAGCCGGATAGCGTCGTGCAGCAAGTCGAACCGCTTCGCAAATTGGTCGAAGCGCGAAAGAAACTGGCTGATTTGCGCTCGAAAATGGACGGTAACGAAAAACTGGAAAATATCCTTGAAGATATTATTTCCAGCAGCGACAAACAGAAAGAGTTGAGCAATGCGCTCGGATTGCAGGACGGAGGACAGGAGGAATAAAACATTATGGCTAAGAAAGAACAAGCAGAAGCCCAAGCCCAGGTTCAAGAGCAAGTCCAGGAAAGCGGTTTGCTTGACAAAATATTGAGTGACGGCAGAATGGCGCGCGACGATTATCAAAAGGAACGCGCTAAAGATATGATTGCCGAATATGTCCGGCAGGTAATGAGCGGCGAGATGACGCTTTCCGCAAATATGGACGCGACCATCAACGCCCGTATTGCCGAGATTGACCGTTTGATTACCGCGCAGATGAATGAAATTATGCACCATCAAGAGTTTCAAAAACTCGAAGCCTCGTGGCGCGGTTTGCATCATCTGGTTTCAAACAGCCTGACCGGAACGCAGCTTAAAATCCGCGTGATGAGCGTAACCAAAAAAGACCTGCTGAAGGATTTTGAACGCGCTCTGGAATTCGACCAATCTTCGCTTTTCAAAAAAATCTACGAAGAAGAATACGGAACGTTCGGCGGCGCGCCCTACGGCGCTTTGATCGGCGATTTTGAATTCGGCAATCACCCGCAGGATATGGCGCTGCTGGAAAGAATTTCGCAGGTTGCCGCCGCCGCGCACGCGCCGTTTATTTCCGCTGCTTCGGCTGACTTATTCGGCTGGGACGAATTCTCGGAAATGACCGAAGTACGCGACGTATCCAAGATTTTCGACCGGACGGAATTTGCAAAATGGCGCAGTTTCCGCGAATCGGAAGATTCACGCTACGTCGGCTTGACGATTCCGCATATTTTAATGCGCGAGCCTTACGGCGAAGCGACTCGTCCGACGGAAACATTCAATTTTGAAGAAGACGTTGACGGCAGAGACCACAAGAAATATTTGTGGGGCAATGCGGCTTACGCGATGGGAACTCGTTTGACGGAAGCGTTTTCGATGCACGGCTGGTGCGTGGCGATTCGCGGTGTTGAAGGCGGCGGATTGGTTCAAGGACTTCCGACGCATACCTTCGAGACCGACGAAGGCGAAGTGGCAATGAAATGCCCGACGGAAGTGGCAATTACCGACCGCCGCGAAAAAGAATTCGCCGACAACGGTTTTATCCCGCTCGTTCACTGCAAGAATACCGACTATGCCGCTTTCTTTGCGACGCAGTCCGCCAATAAAGCGAAAAAATACGATACGGACGAAGCCAACGCGAATGCGAGACTTTCCTCGCAATTGCAGTATATCTTCGCCGTTTCGCGCTTCGCACATTATTTGAAATCAATGATGCGCGACAAAATCGGCTCGTTTATGTCCCGTCAGGAAGCAGAGCTTTTCCTGAATCGCTGGATAAACAACTACGTTCTGGAAAACGACGTCGCTCCGGCGGAACAAAAAGCCAAATATCCGCTGCGCGAAGCGCGGATTGATGTTGCGGAAGTGCCGGGCAAACCGGGCGCGTATCGCGCCGTCGCGTTCCTGAGACCGCATTTCCAATTAGACGAACTTTCCGTTTCATTGCGTTTGGTCGCGGATTTACCGCCGCCGGCAAAATAAAATTTAAGGAATTTTTGTCGGGCTTTAGCAAAAGGGGGCTTCCTGTTCGTCTTAGGTTTGTGAGCAAACAGGAAGCTCAATAAAACAAGAAAAATACTTAGATAAAAAAAAGGAGCAAGAAAACAAAATGGCAGCAGCTGATTATTATTTGAAGATAGAAGGCGTTGATGGCGAATCCGAAGCAATCGGAATGGAAAATCAAATTCAAATCGCTTCGTGGTCGTGGGGCGCAAGCAACTCCGGTTCGGCAGGACTCGGAACAGGTTTGGGAACCGGTAAAGCCTCGATGCAGGATTTTCATTTCGTATGCGAAAACGGTAAGGCGACACCGCAATTGTTTTTGAAATGCGCGACAGGCAAGCACATCCCGGAAGCAATTCTTACATGCCGCAAAACCGGCGGTAACGGTGAACCCTATACCTATTACAAAATGACTTTCAAGGACATTGTTATTTCGTCGTTCCAGGAAGGCGGTTCAGGCGGCAGCGATATGCTCCCGATGTGCCAGATTTCCTTTAACTACACGAAAATCACGCAGGAATACTTCCAGCAGAAGAAAGATGGTTCGGTTTCATTGACCAACACCGTCAACTACGATACCAAGAAAGTTCAAGGTTCAGGCGCCTAGTTTTTCAACCCGGAGAGTTGTTCTTTGTTCAAAACGGCAAAGAACAACTTTTTTTAATTTTAACAACCCCGACCCGCTGCAATTTGCCAAGCCATTTTCGGATGCGCGGCAGAATAGCAGCGGTGTTTTTCTTACTTTAAATGTCAAGAATCGAAAGCGAAGTCCGTATAAAACCGTCAATTTTCGACCGTCTGCTCGATTTTGAACCGGATGTAACGCGCGAAGCCCCGAAATCACGCGCTAAATCTCTGCGCGAATTAAAACAAGCGGTGCGGCGCGATCTGGAATGGCTTTTAAATTCGCGTTCCTACCCGGACGAAATTCCCGAAACTCTGGAAGAAGTCAATAAATCGGTGGCGATTTACGGGCTGCCGGATTTTACCGGAAACGGCATCAAAAATCCGAATGAGCAGAGACGTTTGATCAATTCTTTAGAAAGAGCGATTGAAATATTCGAACCGCGCTTGATGGACGTAAGAGTTTGGCTCGAACCGCTGAATGAAATCGAACGCTCGATGCGCTTTCGAATCGAAGCGCAGCTCAGAGTTGACCCGATTCCCGAACCCGTTACTTTCGATACTATTCTCGAACTCGGACGAGGCGAATTTCAATTAAAAGAAGTTTGATTTTCAGCTTTTTATAAATCCGCTCAAATTGTAAATTATTTTTTAATTAGCGATAATTTACCTGAACTTTTTCACGGTGGAAATGAGCGAATCGAAAAGCATCTGGGATAAGCCGATTTCACACGGCGAGATTCTTAAAAAAATCTGGAAACATTTGGATTTGGGCGTTCTGGAGCGCGAGCATCCTTTTCACACGCCGACCTTTGCCACGCTCGACGACGGCGCGCCCAGCCTGCGCGTCGTCGTTTTGCGGAGATTTTGGCGCAGACCGCCGCGTGTTGCGTTTCACGCCCATTCCGGCTCGCCGAAAATCAAACAAATAGAAGAAAATCCGCAGGTTTATTGGCTTTTTTATAATCCTAAAGAAAAATTCCAGCTACGTATCAAAGGAACGGCAATAATTCATACTGCCGATGAACTCGCTGAAGAACAATGGTGTTCCACCGAGCTTTTCAGCCGCCGCTGTTACATCGGCGAAGCGCCGAGCCAAGCCAGCGAGAAACCGACCTTCGGTTTCCCCAAAGATTTGATCGAACGCCAGCCGACAAAAGAAGAAAGCGAGCAGGGACGCGCTAATTTTGTAGTTGTTTCTTCGACGATTGAGACGATTGATTGTATGGAATTGGATGTCAAAGGTCACCGCCGCTCGTTGTTTGTCTGGAACGAAAACGGTGAACTCGAAACCAAATGGCTCACACCCTGATAATTAATTTTTACAACGCGAAAGGCGTTTCCGAACCTCTAAAAAACGCATCAGTCAAAAGATTGATGCGTTTTTTAGATAAGGATAAATTTATGAAAATCAAATTAACTCTATTTTTGCTTTTAACATTCGTTTTCGGCGCATTCCAAACCCTCGAAGCGCAGACGAAAGAGACACAAAAAATTCAGATTAATAAACAAAAAACGTTTCTCAAGAGTAAATTAACCGTAAAATTCCTCTCGCTCATCGAAGACTCGCGCTGTCCCGAAGGTGTGAGATGCATTCACGCCGGCAACGCCCAAATCAAAATCGAAGTCAGCAAAAACGGCGAGAAGAAAATTTTTGAAGTGAACACGAATCTCGGACCGAAAGGCGCGACCTTTGACGGCTACGCGATTGAATTAATCAGCCTGACGCCCGTGCCGAAAGAAAATATTCGGATCAATAGAAACGGTTATGTGGCAACTTTTGCAGTCAGTGGTCTGACGAGATAATTCAAATTTCAATTTAAAATCAGGTTAGCTTGAAAATGTCCGAACATCTTCCTCACCCTTTCAAATACGGATTTGTCAGATACATCATAATAATCAGCAAAATAAAATACGGAACCAAAACCGCCGCGCCCGCATAATCTTTGGCGATGCGCTGCCCGAAAAAAAGCGCGACGATTGACGCCGCGCCGAGAATCGAAGCGTAAAAAATTACAACGGTCGAGCCGCTAATCAAAAAATAGATAATTCCCGCGGCGCTCAAAAATCCCGTTGCAACTTCCATAATCGTGATAGTTCCCAGCATCATCGGCACCATTCCGCTCAGAAAAGTCTTGGAAAAATGCCCGGTCAGCCAGCCGAGATTCCCCTTCCAATCAAAAACTTTATCCAACCCCGATTGAATAAAAAGTATGCTCACCAGCAATGCGCTGAAAAGCGCGGGAAGATTTCTGCTAATTTCTTCAATGGTCATAAGTCCTCAATTTTTGGAGCTTTAGTTTTAAATTTAACACCTTCAATCTTTATCTCGGAAATACCCGATTTAAGATTAAACAACCTTTTCAATTAACCTGACTTACTAATTTTTTGTCGGCGAATTTTCAAGCGATTCCGCTTTCTTTTCATCCGCCTGCGCTTTTTCTTTTTCTCCGAGTAGATTATAAAGATAGGCGCGATTTTTGTAGGCGATAACCAATTTCGGGTCTAGCTCAATCGCTTTACTATAATCATTCAGCGAGGCAGTTGTATCACCTTTTTTTAGATAAAAAGTTCCGCGATTATTGTAGAAGACGGCATTATTCGGGTCTAATTCAATCGCTTTATTATAATCAGCCAATTCCAAATCTGCTTTGCCGATTTTGTCGTAGGCGGCAGCGCGATGTATATACGTAATTGCCATATTTGGAAAAGCATTGATAAACTTATTAAAGCTTTCTACCGCTTCTTCAAAACGCCCGAGCTGATTGAGCAAAAAGCCCCGGTCTAGGTGAATATGAACGAATGATGGGTTGAGTTTTAGAGCCGTATCAAAATCTTCCAAAGCCGCATCCAGACTTGAAACTCCGAAATAAGCCAAGCCCCGATTAAGGAAGGTCATCGCGTATTTCGAATTTATTTCAATCGCCTGATTACAATCTTTGAGCGCCGCCTCGAAAGATTTCAACCTCACGAGCGTAGAACAGCGATTCGACAAATACAGACTTTCTTTCGGCACAAGCAAAATCGCTTTATTTAAGTCCGCGAGCGCAAGGTCGAATTTGTTCATTTTGATATAAACTTCAGCGCGATTGTTATAAGCGAGTGATTCTTTCGGATTCAACTCAATAGCCTTAGCGAAATCCGCCAGAGCCTTTTCCAATTCGCCTTTCTTTGAAAACGCCATTCCCCGATTATTGTATGTGATAGCCATCGGCGATAATTTCAGCACGGTATTAAAGTCGGCAATCGCCAAATCGAGATTTTCCAATTGCAAATACGAAAGACCCCGATTATTGAAAACAATCGCCAATTTCGGATTGGTCTTAATAATATTCGTCCACGCCGCAATTGCCTCAGTATGCCTTCCTTCCTGCATAAGTTTGGCTGCCTCCTCAAGCTCCTTTTCGGTTTTCGCAGGCAGCGCTCCAATCGCAACCCTCTTGGTTCTTAAATCCGTTTCGCTAATCTCAATCATCGGCGACGGCGAAGGACTCGGCGTAGGTTTCACCTGAGCATAAACGCTTGAGCAGAAAGCGCAAGCGAGCGTAAGAATTAAAGTAAAGGTAATTTTCATAATTTTTTAATGGGATAAGTCTGAAAAAAGTGAAGAGGTTAAAGAGGCGCTAAAAATCTCCTTCGCCTATTTCCTCCTTTTGCCTGAGTTGGCATTATACTTACTCAAGTCCGATTTTATCAATCTCCTGCATAATCCGATGAGTTTCCGTTAAAGCGACAATTATCTTTTGATAATGCCGAATATCTTCAAAGCTTAGTTCCTTTCCGAATCTATCTTTCAGCCATTTTTGCGCGGGCTGATAGCCGCCGATGTAAA
>DATHTS010000702.1:0-3950 GCA_035462935.1 Pyrinomonadaceae bacterium | reverse complement strand
CAATTTCGTCGCCACGATTTGCCAGATTCTTTGCTCTTCGGGCGTGTATTCGACATCAATGATTTTATGATTCGGGTCTTCGCGGAATTTTTTGGAGAGGCTGGCAATATAATCGCGGCGCTTGCGGTATTCGGGGTCGTGCGCGCCGGGATGTTCGAGCGGAAGCTCTTCGATGTCTTCAAACGGCATATCCACAAATTCCGGCATCGGCTCGTCATTTAAAAAGATAAAGGCAGGTTCGGTTTTGGCGGTAACGGTTTTAGTCGTCATAATTTTTTTCTCCTTTTACTGTCGGATGCAGTTTTCAGATATAAAGTTCTTATACCTTCTATATTTTAAACTAAACAATGAAGACTTTTGAATAACCAAAATCAGTTTCTGGATTGACAACGCTTTAGATTTTAAGTTTATTATTCTGAATTACTTTAAAAAATAAAATGATTGACGAAATTGACTGGAAGATACTAAAAGAGCTGCAGGAAAATGCGCGGGTAACATTTGCCGAACTCGGTCGGCGCGTCGGTTTAACAACGCCGGCAGTGATTGAGCGCGTCAGAAAACTGGAAGATGCGAAAATAATCATGGGTTATCGCGCCGAAATTGACACGGCAAAAGTCGGCTTGCCGATTACTGCATTTATCCGAATGAGCATTACGGGCATTGATTATTCGCACATCATCGAGGTTGCTGAAGAATCAAACGAAGTTCTGGAATGTCATCGCGGCACGGGCGGCGATTCATTTATTATGAAAGTCGCTGTCGCGGATGTCGGGCATCTGCAAACTTTGATTGACCGGCTCACGCCCTACGGCATTACGACAACATCAATCGTGCTGTCTTCGCCCGTAAAGCAAAGAATTATCGAGATAAAAAAATAAGCAAAATATTTTATTTTACCTGTCTATAAACTTTTGAAGGCGAAAATAAATAAATTTATCGAAATATATAAACGGGAGCGGCTAAAACAATTATGTCTGAAACATGGATAGGTAAAAGAACGGTTCTGGGAATTTTAAGAGATTCGGATACGCAAAAAATCAAATCTTTCTCCTTCGGCGGCATCGGTTTTGACGCGCAAACTTTTCCGCTTCTGGCGGGTTTTATTGACCGCGGGCAAATAAAAGTAGATGATTCCGGCTCGGACGGCTCGGCTGAATACGATTACAAAACAAACACGATTATTTTAGGTTTTTCATGGACGCTTGATTACGTTAAACAGGCTTTGATTGTTCATGAATGCACGCACGCCCTATACGATGTGACGAAAACAAAAATGTCTACCGCGGTTTCCGAATCAATCGCGTATATCGTTCAATGCCAATATCTTCTCGTCAAACGCGGCGACGGCAAGCGTTTGATGAGTCCGAATAAAGCGAAAGATTTGGTTTTTGAGATTGCTTGGAATATTGCAATAAAAATTCAGAAAGGTGAATCGGTGAGTTTGACCGAAAAAAATAATTTACAGGAAGCCGTCTCCAAGCATCCGTTTTATATGGGAAAATCAGCCGGAGACGCCGGATTCGACGGTGTATAAATTTTTAAATTATTTTCAGGCATCATTTAGTTGATAAATAAAAATGCCACAAAAGACGCGCCGCAACCGACCGCAAAGGCTTCCATTTTTCGGCAATTTGCTGAAATTCTTCCGAATGCGGCGCGTCTTCTAAATTTTTTAGTTTTTTATACGCAATGTGCAAAGCCAAATCGCCTTTCGGCATTACATCCCGGCGCGACATCGCCATCAAAAGGTAAATATCCGAAGTCCAATCGCCGATGCCTTTTATTCGCTTAAGCTCAATTTTTACATCTTCGTCAGAAAGACCTTGCAGTCTTTCCAAATCGAGCCTTTTTTCAATAATCGTCCCAGCCAATTCCCTGACATAAACCGTTTTTTGACGGCTGAAATATGCTTGTTTCAGCTCCGTGTCAGATAAAGACAAAACAGCTTCGGGCGTTATTTCGCCGAGGCGTTCCTTCAATTTTTCAAATGCCGAACGAGCCGAAGCCAGGGAAACCTGCTGTTCGAGAATAATGTGAACGAGCGTCGGGAAACTTTCCGCGCGTTTCCAAAGCGGCGGCGTCCCGCAAGTTTTGAAAATAAAAGCTAAATCCGTATCTCGCTCTGCCAAATGCTCGCAAAGGCTTTCAAGGTTTTCCTCGTTAATCAAATCCATAATCGTGTATTCTTAAAAAAGCCAAGCGAAATTAATGCCGGATAAAATTTTACCAAGAATTTTTTCGGCTTGATGTTTACAGATGACATTTTATTTTTCTTTTGCGGAGTTTATTTTTCAATGTTTAGTTCAAAAGCCGTTATGAAACGAGCCATTTTTTTCCTATCCTTTCTGCTGTTTTTATCGCCGTGTGTCGCGCAGGACAAATGCGCTTTGGAAAACGCGCCCGCTCTTTTCAATCTAAAACTCGGAATGTCGCCGCAAGACGTGCAGAGCGTTATCGGGCAAGGCGTAAAAATTAAAATCAAACAAAGCGGTCAGCGCACGTTTTTTGAAAATTTCATAGACAAGCCCGCGCCAAACTCGCTCGCCGGAGTTCGCGCGATTTATCTAAGATTTCTGGACGGCAGGCTTTACCAAATCGAGATTTTCTACGAGGAAAGAAATTCTTGGCAAACGCTCGAAAATTTTCTCGCGGATTTTTCTGCAAAAAACGGTTTTCCCATTTCCGCCTGGAAAATCGAATACAGTATCGCGGAAATAAACTGCGGCGATTTCTCGATTGTCGCGGATAAAATCTTAAATCCGCACCTTCAATTAACCGACGAAATCAGCCGGGCAAAAGTTGAAGAGTCGCGGCAAAGCAATTGACCCAAATAAATTTAAAAAGATGAAATAAATTCTAATTGACGGAATCGAAATTTAAATCCGTCAAAGCAGGCGATATATTTAACGGCTGGATATTTTCGAGCATTGTCTCAGCTTCCATTGCGCCGGTCGGCTTGGAATAAAGATAGCCTTGTCCGAAGGTGCAGTCGAGATTAATCAACCGCAGAGCCTGTTCTTCAGTTTCGATTCCTTCGGCAACCACTTCCATATTCAGATTTTTCGCCAGCATCACGATTGCCCGGACAATCTCGCCGTTTTCGTGATTTGAGTTCATCAAATTAATAAACGAGCGGTCAATCTTCAGATAATTAATCGGCAGGCGCTGCAAATAGCTCAAAGAAGAATAACCCGTGCCGAAATCGTCAATCGAAAGCTGGACGCCGAGATCGCGCAGGCGGTTCATAATCGTGATCGCCATATCGCTGTTTTCCATCACGTGGCTTTCCGTTACTTCCAGCCGCAGAAATCTCGCTTCCAACCCGGTTTCGCGCAGAATTTTGGCGATGCGCTCGGCTAAATCCTGCTGCATAAACTGCTTGCACGAAAGATTGACGCTGATGGTCAAATCGTTTTTGACGGGAAAACGTTTTTGCCATTCACGAACCTGACGACAGCTTTCACGAAGAACCCATTCGCCGAGCGGGACAATCAATCCGGTTTCTTCGGCAATCGGGATAAATTCGCCCGGCATTACCTGCCCGCGTTCGGGGTGAAACCAGCGAACCAGAGCTTCAAAACCGATGAGCTGATTGGAGGCAATCTGCATAATCGGCTGGTAGAAAACGCGGAATTCGCCGCGTTCAAATGCGAGCCGCAGTTCGGTTTCGAGCCGCAGGCGATTACTGACGTGCTCGTGCATTGCCTGATTGAAAATTTCGTGCCGACCTTTTCCACTTGATTTCGCGCGATACATTGCAATATCGGCGTCGCGCAGCATTTCTTCGGGCGTTTTATATTTTGCGTCTCTGAGCGCAACGCCGATGCTGACGCTGATAAAAACTTCTCGCTCGCCGAGATTAAAGGGCTCTTTGAGACAATCCTTAATTCTTTGGACGACGAAGAGAGCGTCTTCCGCGTCGGTTAATTCATCGAGCAAAATAGTAAATT
>DATHTS010000701.1:0-6548 GCA_035462935.1 Pyrinomonadaceae bacterium | reverse complement strand
CGCCTGTGGATTGATTTCATCGGCACGCCTTCGTCGGAAAATTCAAATTCAACCGCGAATTCATCCGGTTAAGTCAGCTTAACGACATCGTTTCTTTTGCCCAGACTCGCCTGCCGTCTCCCGACGTATTCGAGGCTGGCGCCTTCCGCGCGCCAGTTGCCGCGCAGAAGATTATCCAAACTGACGCGAATGCCGCGCCGGAAATTTTCCACCTGCGCTTCGGTCTGCTCGTTTAGAGTTTCCGCCGCGCCGTCAAAAATCCAGCCGCTTTTACCGGAATTTGTCTGCACGAGCTTCCTGCCGCTGCCCTTAAATTCGGTGCGCTCTTTGTCGGGAAAAACAATCACATCCAAAAAGGATTGAAAAGAAATAGTCTGTCCTTCGTTCAAAATGCTGTATTTTCCCCGCCCGATTTGCGATTTTACTTGCAGATATTTTTCGCCGCCCAGATTTTGAACGGCTTTTCTGAGAACGGCTTCGGCTTTTTCGTCCGTTTCTGATGAAGCGCTTTTGACTGACTCGCTTTGTGCCAATGCGAAAACAGATAAAATACCGATAAGCAAGCAAATTTTCACTAACCTGAGAAAATTAAAAGGTAAATTTTTCATAGTAAAAAGGTTTTAATGAGATTTTATCATCAAAATCTTCGATGCCGAAAATCTTTTTCGGGTTTAATCGCTAAGGTTTAAAATCGTATTCAACCGTCATTGCCTGCGCGACGGGCTTTTTGCTCTTTTTATGAACGGCGGGCTGAAATTTGATTTTCGCGGCGGCTTCGGCGGCGGCTTGATCAAATTCCTTGGGCATTACACTATTGATTCCTGTAACTTTCACCTTTCCGTCAGTGTAAAACATCACGCCAACCCGAACTTTGCCTTTGATTTTCTCGGCGCGGTATTTCTCCGGGTAAATGGCGGCGGGCTGTTCGAGAATTTTCGGCTTGTTGACGTTTTTGTCGCCTTCACCGTAAGCCATCGCAACGACAAAATCGAACAGCATTTTGACGGCGACGGGCTTGCCTTGGTTTCCGGCAGGCTGAAAAGGAAGATTTTGTAAAGCCCTCGTAACGGCTTCGGTCACGCCGTGCGGCAATCCTTCGCTGACGATAATGTCGCGCACCTTGCCGTCTTCGCCCAAGGTCAAAACGGCTTTGAGCGTGCCTTCGACACCGTTTTTTCGTGCCGCTTCCGGGAAATCAATATCGGGCGAGCCGGTGATTTGCGGCGGTTCAGTCGCGCCCGTCATATCTATTTGATAGTAATAGTTGAAAGCAATATTTTGTGCTTTTGCCGCTCCGCTTAATGTGATTAATAAACTAAATACTCCTAAACAAAGAAGTAAGGTTCGCTTGAGTTTATTCATAGATGTTCTCCTAAAAATAAAAAGACTCTAACGAATAATAATCGTCAGAATCTTTTTTGACAAGAGTTTGTTTTCAGGTTTGTTATTATTTCAATTCGTTTGGGGCTTTTCAGTTAAAAAATCGAAAAATTTCAGAATTGATCTTATTAATCTTATCTATTGGCGCGTTTGGTCTTTTACTTCTTTGCTTGCCGATTTGCCGGATTAGGCTTCTGTTTATCGAAAAGCATATGTTCTGCTCAACCTGCAAAATGAAATTGGCTTAAAAGGTTTCTCTCCGAAAATTAAAAAACTTAAAAGAAGGACAAATATCGAGATTAATCTTTGCAAACTAGAGGCTATCTCAAAAATACAAAACGTTAGGTTAAGCAAGTGGTCTATGACCGCATTTCAGGCAACAATCTTCGGCAAACGCGGTCACAGACCGCTTGCTTAACGATTATATTATTTTTGAGACAGCTTCTAATCATCTCGAATAAAGTGAATTAGGATAAACTGTCGAAGACGGCGCTATATTTGTAGTCCATATTGCAAAATATGGGAAAAGATAAAGACAAATTTATCAAGCGGTTGAATAACTGGGACATATCTTTATGTCGCCATTTTCAATGGCTCAATTAATTTTCGTCGTCCTTTTCCCACAGTTAGCGCCGTGAGCTACAAGTATTACGCCCTCTTCGACGGCTTGAATCATTTTCCTTATTCCGAACTTATGTCGAATAAAAAGGGGCGCTTGCCCCTTTTCTTGCAAAAGTTAAATTTATCTTTAGCCTGCCGCCGCATTCGCCGTATCGCGCAGGCTTTTCACTCTGTCGTGCGCGGCTTTCACATCGTTGTATTGCCTTTGCACGACTTCGCTGACGTTTGCCGGTAAGTTTTCTTCAAACGCGGTTTCATACGCCTTTTTAGCGACATCTTCGCCGCGCTCGCATTCGTTCAGAATCGCGCTTTCATCTTGTCCGGTAACGGCGGATTTAATATTTATCCAGCCGCGATGCACACTTCCCGCCAGGCTTCCCGTTTTTTCCGGGTCGCCGCCGAGCTCTCTCACCAGATTCTGCAATTCGCCCGCAAACTGCGCTCGCTGCTGCGCGTATTCGTGAAAAACAGCCTTCAAATCCGAGCGTTCCACGCCTTCCGCCGCCTGCCGGAAACCTTCCTGTCCGTCCTTACAGGTTTCAATCAAATTATTTAAAACGGAAATAACTTCTTCGTTTGCCATTTTGTTCGTGTCGTCCTCCTTAAATTGTTTAATCGCCAGGTCATTCTTAATATTTTGACTCGCAGGCAAATAGTTACAAATCACGTGCCATGATAATTTTGTTGTAAATAAGGTGTTTTAGGAAATCTCTTGAAGTATTACAAGACACTTGTGTATGGAATGCGTCCATAAAAATAAAAAGGCTTCCGCCCGAAAGCGAAAACCTTTTTGAGGCTGAGCCAACATAAAAACTTACCGGTTAGCGGTCATCTGCTTTTGGTGTTTTCCTTCGGCAAACTCTTCGATTAATTTCTTGTTAAAAGCCGGAATATCATCGGGCTTGCGGCTCGTTACCAAGCCGTTATCCGTCACAACTTCTCTATCAACCCATTTGGCACCTGCGTTTTCCAGATCTTTTCTGATCGTGTGATAAGAAGTCATCTCCCTGCCTTTTACGACATCGGCATTAATCAAAGTCCAAGGTCCGTGACAAATCGCGCCGACCGGCTTTCCGGCTTCAAAAAATGATTTAATAAACTGAATTGCTGTTTCATTTACGCGCAGTTTGTCAGGATTCATCACGCCGCCCGGTAAAACCAGCGCGTCATAATTTTCGGCATTGGCTTCTTCTAGTTTTACGTCAACCGTAAATTTGTCGCCCCAATCTTTTTCATTCCAGCCTTTTACTTCGTCAGCTTCCGGCGAAATGATATGAGTTGTCGCGCCCGCCCGTTCCAGAGCTTTTTTCGGCTCGACCAATTCACTCTGTTCAAATCCGTCGGTTACTAAAATCGCTACTTTCTTATTATTTAATTTTTTATCCATTATACCTCCTTAAAAATTTATAAATAAAAGCGAACTGTGTGATTATAATTCGCTTTTAGCATTCAATAGTAATTCAAACAATTTGTATGCCATAATCTTTATAAACACCTGACGATTTCTTGAAAATCTCGGACGATTAACTGTATTTAGCCAATAAGCGTGAACCGAATCACCCGAAAGCGAAACGGCTGAAAAGCGTGTAAAAAGCAGTTTTTGATGAGCGCAAAGCAAAAAGACAACAAAAAATTCTGGCAGGATCACCTCGCCGAAGAAAGCGGTTTAGCCGTCGTCGTGGCGGATGAGCAGTCGCCTGCTTTGAGCAAATCGAACAACAATTCGATGTGCGAGATTCTTTATTCCTCCGAAGAATTCGCGCCGCGATGCGCCGAATTTTGCGGCAAGGCTTTCGATTGGGCGCACGAAGCGGGAGAAACCGTCGGCTATCAATGTTACGCGGGTTTGAATTGTCTGGCGGTTCCCTTTCAAAGTCAGGAAAAACCGCTCGTCGCAATCGTCGGCAGAGCGTTTTTAAAAGCCGAAAATTACCGGCAGGCGACCGAACGTGCGATTGCAGGCGATTGGCAGAAATTTCCGCCGACCAAGTTTTTTGAAAACATTTTATTGAGCGGCTCGGCGCAGAATCTGGAAAAACTCGCCAAGCGCGTTGAGAATTTGAGCGATGAAGAAAAAAACGCGGTTCTGAAAATTGCCGGCGAAGCGCAGAAACCGGAAGAAAAAGCCGAACCCGTCGAAACTAAAAATATAAACGCCGAAAATTTGGAAAACGGAGAAATCGGCAGGCTTATCGAAGAATTTCATCAAACAACGGCTCAAACGACCGATATTCCCGAAAAAATCACGAAAAGAAACCGCGAGGAAGCCGAAGAAGGCGCGGCTTGGCGCGGGCTGTTCGGTTCTTTGCTCAGTTTGAGCTACAAGGAAGCTTGCTCTTCCGTTTTGCGGTTTATTTCCGAACGTTATGAGCTAAACGGCTTGGCTTGGCTCGAACAGAGAGAAAATCGCATGGAAACGGTTTCGGCATTCGGAAATCTGGAACATCAGCCGCTTCTAATCAATATGGCGGCGAATGATCAATACCTTCTCGAAACCGCGCAAAAGGAAACCGCGCTCGAACTGCGCGAGCGAAACGGCGACGGCGAATCCCAAATCGTTTGGCTTTTTCCGATTTCGGTCGGCGAAGAAGTGCGAAGCGCGTTGATTGTCGCCGATGAAATGGATGATGAGGCGAAACGGCATATCGGGCGTTTTGTGCAGGGCGTAGCTTCCGAACTCGAAATTCTGCGCCTTCGTGAAGAGCTTTCGCGCCGCGTCTGGTTTGAAAGCGCGGTGCAGAAATTCAATGAAAGCCTGAAAAATATTGACACCGAAGATTTCTGGACGCGGCTCATTCAATTTTCCGCTGAAATGCTTCGCGCCGAGCGCGGCTCGCTTTTGCTTTTTGACGAAAAATCAAAAACGCTCGCGGTCAAATCCGCCACCGGCGCGAAAGCCGATTTTCTCAAAGGCGAAACAAGCGGAATCGGCGAAAGAGTAGCGCAGAAAGTCCTACGAAGCGGCAGACCGCTCGTTGTGCAGGATACATTCGCCATCGCTCTGCCGCCCGCTCCGCAGGAATGGAATTACAAGACGGATTCTTTTATCAGCTATCCGATCCGGCTCGGCGAGCGAAAGATCGGCGTTTTGAATTTTACCGATAAAATCGGCGGAGAAGTTTACGGCGCGTCCGATTTGGAACTTTTAAATAATCTCGTGCCGCAGATTGCGGTGGCAATTGACCGCGCGATTATAAAAGACCGTTCCGACGAATTTGAACAGCGTTCGATTACCGATTCTTTAACCGGACTCCCGAATCGCGGCTATCTCGACCAGCGCCTCGAAGAGGAAATCAAACGCTGGGATCGAACCGGCGAAGCTATGAGCTTTATGATGATTGACGTTGATTATTTCAAGGCTTACAACGACGCTTTCTCGCACCCGGAAGGCGACAAAGCTCTCAAACTCGTCGGTCATTGTTTGAAGGAAACACTGCGCGGCGCGGACGTGGCGGCTCGCTACGGCGGCGAGGAATTTTCAATTCTGCTTCCGCGAACGACTTCCGCCGAAGCCGTAATTATCGCCGAACGCATCCGTCAAAACGTCGAAAAAACAGAATTTCCCAATCGTCCGGTAACGGTAAGTGTCGGCATCGCAAGCGTATCTAAAGATATTAAAGACGCCCCGGCTTTGATACAAGCAGCGGACAAGGCGCTTTACGAAGCGAAAAATAAGGGTCGAAACAGAATACAGAGTTTTGAAGATTTGAACGGGAATAATCACGAAGAAGGAGATCAGTAAGCGGTAGGCAGTAGCAGTTGGCAGTAAATTTACTTACAAAGTGCCAGCTGCCTACTATTCTTTGTGGTGAAAAAATAAAATGAGCGATTTGCAGCGCGAAAAAATTTTATCTGCTGTTTCCGCCGAAGATTTTATCGGCAGGACGCGCGAGCTTGACGCGCTTTTGCATCATGCCGCAGGCGAAGTTTCGACGCGCGGGCTTCTGCTTTTATCCGCGCCCGGTCTCGGCGCGTCGGAACTTTTGCGTCAGGCTTATGACCGGCTTTTTTACGAGCAGGGCAAGACGATTCCCTTTTATTTCGCGCTCAAAAAAAGCGACAAAACCGCTAAAAACGCCGCTCTCAGATTCCTGCAAACCTTTCTTTTGCAAGCGGTCGCTTTTCGCCGGCGGGACAAAAAGATTTTGGACGCTTCGCCCGAAATCTGCGAGATTGCCGAACTCGCCGTTCCGAAGGATGGTTACTGGATTGACCGGCTGATTGCAACCTGCGAAACCGGAAGCAAATTGAATAACGAACGCGCTTTTATACGAAACTGTCTGAGCGCCCCGCTTCGCGCCGCCGCGCAGGGCTCGCGCGCTTTTGTGATGATTGATAATCTGCACGAAGCGGCTTATTTTTCCGGCGAATACGATTTTATCGAGGAGTTGAAGGAGATTTTTTCGCGTGCCGAGATTCCCTTTGTTTTTGCGGGCAGAAGGCGTTTTCTGCTCGATGTGATACAGACGGGCGCGACAAAGCTTGAAAGCTTCGAGATTCTCGAACTCGAACCGCTCGCTCTGACCGAAGCCGGACTTTTAACGGAA
>DATHTS010000700.1:0-8884 GCA_035462935.1 Pyrinomonadaceae bacterium | reverse complement strand
TTTAGGCTTATCTTCTTTAACCCTGCTTTCAGCCGACACTGATTTAAACAATGCGGCAATTGCTGAAAGTTTGACAGTTGATGATCCGAATAATCATTAGAGAATTTGGAGATAGCTTATGAAATCAGCAAAAATTTTCATCGTTTTTACTTTTCTTTTGTTTTTTGCGATTCAAGTTTCGGCGCAAGATGAAAAGCCGAAGATTGTTTGGAAAAATCTGCAAGAGAAATATGAAAGTTTTTACGATATAAAACCAATTATAGTAAATGAAAGCGACCAACCGGTTTATTTCAACTGTTCAACGAATGAATATGGCACATTTCCAGCCTATGGCTACTATTTAAATTTTAAAATGCTCTTAAATAATGTAGAGAGTCGTTGGGACTGGAATGTATTCGCTTGTGGAACAAAAACGGAAAAAGAAATAAAAGAACTAGAAAAACAAAATAGAAGAAAAGAGAAATTGATAAAGCAAGGCAAATATATTCCTGACGGTTGCAGACTTGATCCAAATCAAGAATTTACTATTAAATTCAGCCAAGAACTTTGGAACGGCATTATCGGGAAAAGTGGTGATCCTTATGCTCATTACATTTATCAATCAGGTAAATATAAGTTTGTCCTTGAGTATGAGTGGGCAAATGCTCAGCACCCTGTGATTTCAGAATCACCTGAGTTTGTTGTCAATCTTAAAGAAGAAACAAGATAGATTTATGCAATTTTCATTTGACACAAACTTAAACAAAATCGCCGCAAAGGTTGAAGCGAATGAGCGTTTGACCTTTAATTAAAGCATAAGTTAAAACGAATCGGGCAGTTTAGGAGTTTTTATGATTTCGACAACAATAAATAAAAGTTCGCAAGTTTTTATTAATCCGTATGAAGCAGTCGAAATTGATTTCGGCAAATTTCTGAAACCGATGAATGATGACGAGTTTTTTGAATTTTGCCAGAATCACAAAGATTTGCGAATCGAGATGGAAAAGGACGGAGAAATTATTATTATGCCGCCGACGGGAAGCGAAACGGGAGTAAAAAATTTTAATTTGACGGGAATGTTTTGGGTTTGGGTTGAAAGAGACGGCGGCGGAGTTGGATTCGATTCTTCGACGGGTTTTCGTCTTCCAAACGGCGCTAAACGCTCGCCTGATTTGTCCTGGATGAAGCTGGAAAAGTGGAATGCGATTCCGGCGGCAAAAAGAAAGAAATTCGCGCCCGTTTGTCCCGATTTCGTCGTCGAACTTCGTTCGGAAACCGATTCGCTCGAAAAACTTCAAGCGAAAATGAAAGAATACATCGAAAACGGCGCATCTTTGGGCTGGCTGATTGATGCCGGAAAGCGCAAGGTTTATGTTTACATGCAAAACAAAGATGTCGAAATCCTGAACAATCCGACCGAAATCTCGGGCGAACCGCTTCTCAAAGGTTTTACGCTGAATTTGAAGGAGATTTGGGAGTAATATTTGGCGAGACGCTTCGCCTGTTTTTGAAAAGTCCGGCGAGCGACGATTTATTGCTCATTTTTCAGTTCGGCAATAAATTCGTCGGCGGAAATTTCCTGATTTGGATTGTAGTTTTCGTCGTGAAAATCGCCTTTGAGTTCGGAAAGCGATTTTTTGAAATCGTTCAGAATTTCCGCTTTTCTGACCCGCTTTTTAAGTCGGTCGAGTTCGTTTTGAAGCTTTTCCCATTGTTCGAGCGGCACGAGAACAGCGTTTTTGTCTTTTAGATATTGAATGTTTTGCATAATACATTTAAGAAATTTGGTAAAATTATAACAGAAGATATGCAGTTTTCACACGATAAAAATTTGAATCTTTTAGCTGAAAAGGTTGAATCAAACGAGCGTTTAACCTTCGACGAAGGCGTTTCCCTCTTTAAAACCGATGATTTAAACGCGCTCGGAAAGCTCGCCGATTTTGTGCGGCGGAAAAAGCACGGGCGCGTGACTTATTTCAACGTCAACCGGCATTTCAATCACACGAATATCTGCGTTGCCGACTGCAAGTTTTGCGGTTTTTATCGCCGCGCTCGTCAGGAAGACGCTTACACGCATTCGATTGAAGAGGGAATCGAGATTGCGCGAAACGCCGTTAGCGAAGGCGCGACCGAGCTGCATATTGTCGGCGGGTTAAATACGAAGCTGCCTTTTTCGTATTACACCGATTTGTTTTCGTCTTTAAAACGCGAGTTTCCCGCTTTGCATTTGAAGGCTTTGACGATGGTTGAGCTGGATTTTTTCGCGCGTTTTTACAAGATGTCGGATGAGGAAGTGATCGAAAAATTGAAAGCGGCGGGGATGGATTCGTGTCCGGGCGGCGGCGCGGAGATTTTCGCCGAACCGACTCGCTCGCGCATCTGCGACCACAAATGCGACGGCGCGCGCTGGCTCGAACTCGCCGGAAAAGTTCATAAAGCGGGCTTGAAAACAAACGCGACGATGCTTTACGGGCATATCGAATCAATTGAAGACCGCGTTGACCATTTCGTAAAACTGCGCGAGCAGCAGGACAAATCGGGCGGCTTCCAATGCTTTATCCCGCTCGCGTTTTACCCGCCGGGAACTGCGCTTTCTTCTTTGCCCGGACCGGACGCAATTGATAATTTGAAAACCATCGCCGTTTCGCGCTTGATGCTCGATAATTTCGATCACATCAAAGCGTATTGGGTAATGCTCGGCAAACAAACGGCGCAAACCGCGCTGCATTTCGGCGCAAACGACCTCGACGGCACAATCACCGACGGCGGCGAATTGACGCACAGCTATTCAAATGAAGGCGAGGTGAAAATGTCGAAGCAGGAATTGATTAAATTGATTGAAAATGCCGGTTTTGAAGCGGTCGAACGCGATACGGTTTATAATCGGGTGCAAAATGCAAGTGCAAATTAAAAGTGGAGTTTCAAAAACAAACAATTCGTGAAAAGTTAATTGAAAACGGCTGGAAAATAGCCGAACTCGAAAAAGTTGAACTTGGTTGGTGGGCGAGCGAAATGTGGTTATTGGAATCTACTTGGTCGCCTGTAGGCAAAATGGCTTTTGTAACCTTTTTGCCTGAGCCTGAAAATATGGAGTATGTTTGGGAAATTATGGCATCGGGAAAAAAGCCTGATAATCGGTTCGGAGATCAAAATAGTTTTACTTTATCGCTTAAAAGATGGGAAAAGGAACTTCCTGAATTTATGGGATTTCTTTCCGATCTTAGAAATCAGCCGAACTAAATTGTTGGAGAATAAACTATGAGCGCAATTCCGAAAACAAAATTAACGCCTGAGGAATATCTCGAATTCGAGCGAAAATCCGAGATAAAGCACGAATATTTCGACGGCGAAATCTTTGCGATGGCTGGGGCAAAGCGAAGGCATAATGTTATCAATTCAAATTTAGGTGGTTTGGTTTGGCAGCATTTAAGAGGCAAAAATTGCGAGTCGTATTCAAATGATATGCGCGTTTTTGTGCCGGAAACGGGGCTTTACACTTACCCTGATTTGACTGTCGTGTGCGGTGAGCCGCAATTTCAGGATGAGGTTTTCGACACGCTCCTTAATCCGATTTTGATTATCGAAGTGCTTTCCGATTCGACCGAAGGCTATGATCGCGGCAAAAAGTTTCAGCATTATCGAAGTATCGAAAGTTTGCAGGAATATATTCTCGTTTCATCTGACGAAGCGCGGATCGAAAAATATGTGAGGAGCGGCGACGGATTTTGGTATTTGTCCGAAGCCGCCGGACGCGAAGCGGAAATCGAATTTTCCTCAATCGAATGCAGAATCGCCCTCAGCGAGGTCTATGATAAGATAGATTTTTCCGAAGCATAAATAATTAGAGGCTATCTCAAAAATACAAAAGGTTAGGTTAAGCCAGCGGTCTGTGACCGCGTTTGCCGAAGATTATTGCCTGAAACGCGGTCTTAGACCGCTTGCTTAACGATAATATTATTTTTGAAATAGCTTCTAGTAAAAAGAAACAGTTTGCCTCTGTCGAGGCATTGCAAGCGAGACGCTTGCGCTCCAGTCAATGCCGAAAAAACGCAGTAAATTTCAAACCAAAGCCGAATATTTTGCCGTTCGCGCTCTTATCGGCGCGGTCGGCGTTTTTCCTTTGCGGACTTCGATGAAGATCGGCAAAACAGCCGGAAAAATTATTAACTCGCTTTTTCCGAAGCTCAAAAAAACAGGTCGCCGGAATCTCGAAGTCGCTTTGCATAATTTATCTGACGAGGAAAAGAAAAAAATTCTCAGCGGAACGTTTGAATCGCTCGGGCGGCAGTTTGGGTTTGTTTCGCATTTCAAAAATTTTACGCCGGAAAAAGTTCGGGAATTAGTCGAAGTTGTCGGAAAAGAGCATTTTGACAAAGCCCGCGAAACCGGGCGCGGAATTTTGTTTTTTACAGGGCATTTCGGGAGCTGGGAGATTTTTAATCTTTTGCCGCCGGCGTTTGACCAGACGATGAATATCTTGGTGCGGCGCATTGATAATCCGCTGGTGGAGAATTATATTGACGGTTTGCGGACGCAGTTCGGCTGCAAGACGCTGGATAAGAAAAAGGCGGCGCGGACGATGTTTCGGGTTTTGGAAAACGGCGAGCTTTTAGGAATTTTAGCGGATTTGAACGTGCAGGAGCGCGAAGGCGTTTTTGTGGATTTTTTCGGCTTACCGGCTTCGACAACAACAAGCATTGCGAAACTGGCTTTGAAAACCGACGCGATTGTTTTGCCCGCTTTCGCTCTCTGGAGTGAAGAAAAACAAAAATATGTAGTGCAGTTGGAACCGCCGGTTGAGTATGAAAATACCGGAAACGTGAAAGAAGACATTAGACTTTTGACACAGAAAATTACGGATGTGGTTGAAAAATATGTCCGAGCCTTTCCTGAACAGTGGCTTTGGATTCATAAGCGCTGGAACACGCGACCGCCGGGCGAGAAAGGAATCTATTGATTTTGGATTTTGGATTTTGGATTTTGGATTTGGCTTTTGAACCAATCGGTAAATTTCGGGATTCCTTCTTCGATTTTCGTTTGCGGGTTGTAGTTCAGTAATCTTTGGGATTTTGAAATGTCGGCGAATGTTTGCTGAACGTCGCCGGGCTGCATCGGCTGGCGTTCGATGACTGCTTTTTTTCCAAGATTTTCTTCCAGCAGTTCGATTAAATATTTTAGCTCGACGGTCTGCGATTCGCCGAGATTGAAAATTTCATAATTCGTTTCCTCATAATCAATCGCCGCTCGCACGCCTTGGATAACATCGTCTATAAAAGTGTAATCGCGCCGCGTCGTTCCGTCGCCGAACATTTGAATCGGTTTGTCTTCCCAAATCCGGCGCGAGAATTTGTGAATCGCCAAATCGGGACGCTGACGCGCGCCGTAAACGGTGAAAAATCTGAGACAAATGGTGCGAATATCGTAAAGATGCGAGAAGGTATGACAAAGCAGTTCGCCCGCCGCTTTGGTCGCCGCGTAAGGCGAAATCGGGTTTTGGATTTTATCGTCTTCCGCGAAAGGAAGTTTCGAGTTGTTGCCGTAAACACTGGACGACGAGCCGAAAACGAACTGCTTTATATTAAATTCCTTCGCCATTTCGAGCAGGTTCAGCGTTCCGTTGACGTTTACTTTTGTATAAAGTTTCGGATTCATTAACGATGGGCGAACGCCCGCCCAAGCCGCGAGATGAACAATCGCGTCAAATTTATTTTCAGCAAAAACCGTTCTTAAATTTTCGTCGTCGCAAATATCAACTTTATGCAGGGAAAAATTAGGATTCTGCAAAAAAGGCTCGACGTTGGCGCATTTGACCGCGGGCGAATAAAATTCGTTGAAATTATCAAGAGCGGCAACTTTCCAAACGCCCTCATTAAGCAGTTTTTCAACTAAATGAGAGCCGATAAAGCCTGCGCCGCCGGTTACTAAAATATTTTTCATTTATCCTTAGAAGTATAGATTGACTTAAATTTAGGCAACATAGAACATTTATCCATCAGCCGTAAAGAAGCAATCAAATATTAATCTATTTACCGTGTCTATTGCCAATACAAAGGATGAGCGGAAAATTTTATTGGTATTCGGTTGAAAATTATTGTATTCTCGCGTATGAATACTATAAGCGCAATGGCAACTAGAGGCTATCTCAAAAATACAAAACGTAAGGTTAAGCAAGCGGTCTGTGACCGCGTTTGCCGAAGATAGCTGTCTGGAACGCGGTCAAAGACCGCTTGCTTAACGATAATATTATTTTTGAGATAGCTTCTACTAAAGATGAGCGGTTTTATGTTCGCGTAAGCTCCAGGATGAAGCAGGATTTTGAACTCGTCGCAGAATATCGCGGTCTGACTCCTTCGGCAATGCTGCATTCTTTTATGAAGAAATAAAAATGCCTTCAATTTCTGAAGGCATTCGATAAAAAAAAGATTTTGTTTGTTTACTAAAGAATAGAATTTAGAAACAAGTAAAAATCTGCCAGTGTAGAATTTAGAACAGTCGTTTCCGATTTTCCCGAAGTTGAATTTTCCGTCAGTGTATTGTCAGTATTATCAATGGGATCCGTATTATTTGGATCATCTGTTGTATTACCCGAAGAGCAAGTTTGCTCCGGCGTGCATGCCCTTCCGCCGTCGTGGGTTTCGCCCTCGGCAAAAACTGACATTGACAAGACCATTGACAAGACTAAAGTGAACACGATTTTTTTCATTTGATTTCTAGCTCCTTTTTAATTATTTTTAGTTTCAACGATTGTTTTAGAATCGTTGAGAAAACATCTTAGCAAGAAAACTTGCAAACTGTGCTATGAACTTAAAAAAGTCTTCCATACTGTCTCCGACAGAAATTCTTCCATTAATCGAAGAAGCCAGAAATGCCGAGTTATGCCGGAATATCGAGTCAATGCAAGCCGCTGTAAAAGCGTTTTGGGAGGATTTCGATATAGAGCCTGATTTAAGCGGCTATGAAAAACCGATTCAGGCGGAACTGCTGCGAATCTCCGGCGCGTTTTTTTCCTTTTATGGCTATGCCCGTAACAAAAAGGACTATCAAATCAGAGGAAAAGACCTGCTCACTCAAGCGATTGAGCTTTTCGAGTCGGAAAGCCTGACGGACAAAGCCGCCGAGGCAAAGGTTATGCTCGCACACTGTTATTGGAATACTGGCGAGATTGAGGAAAGCGAAGCGCTTTTGGAAATGATTGAAGCGGAGGTTAATGAAAATCCACTTCATCCGGTTTATCTTAAAACTTGCATTAACAGGCTTCTGACACTGATTTGGAAGAAAAACTTTGATCAAGCATTAAAGGTTATTGAAAAGACTTCTGCCTCTATCGAGTATTGCAGTGATCTGCGCATGCAAGTGAAATTTCATACCGAAGCTGGTATTTTTTATCGGTCAATAAAGAAATATGAACAGGCGGTTTTTCATTACAATGAGGCAATTTACAAAGCTGAAAAAATAGGAAATCAAACATCCGTTTCCTTGAACTTAAACAATCTCGCCTTTCTACACAAAGAAACGAAAAATTATGAAGAAGCTATTCGTTGCGCCGATCTAGCCATCGAAACTGCAACCAAAATAAACAATCGGGGTTGGCTTCCGCATTTTCTCGATACAAAAGCATTGATTTATCTTGACACAAGTCAATTCGATGCTGCTCTCAGTGTTATCAATCAATCAATAGAAATTTTCCGCGAAGGCGAAGACGCTGCCGGTTTAGCTGATGCGCTTTGGACGCAGGTGAGATGTCTTTTGCGGCTCGAGCGAAAAGAAGAAGCCCTGATGATTTTCGGCAAGCTGTTGGATATTGCCGAGACACGCATCGGCGAATCAGCGGTTCAAAAATTCACCCGCGCATTTTCCGAAGAAATCTACATCCGGCAAGGTCTTCCTCTAGCTGAAGAAGTTCAGAGATTTAAAAAAGAGCAGGTGCGCGCCGCTCTTATCCATGCAAAAGGAAAAATCTCGGAAGCCGCCCGGATTCTCGGTCTTAAATCTCATCAGACGCTTTCCGATATTTTAAATAATCAATTTCCCGGTCTCTATGAAGAAGCTGGATTTCGCCGCAGAGCTTCTCGCAAAGCGAAAGAGGGAGAGGGCGAATCGAGAAGGGCTTTCCTGCCTTCGGGAAAGATATTAAACGAAGCTGCAATCGCTCAGATAAGGCTGCCCGATAAAAATTTCGCTTTCGACTTTCCCTGTTCTGCCGCCGAATTCCAAGCGTTTTACTTTGACTTGGTGGTGATGGAAAGATTCGGAATCGAATCGGGAGCGGTTGCAGCGGTAGTTCCGGTCCAAAATTTAAAGGCTGGAATGCTTCTTTTACTCTTGCAGGATAATGAATTTATACTCGCCAAAGCGGAATACGACAGTTGGGCAAACGTTTTTTATGTTAAAGACGAACGGGAAGAGCCGCTGCCGTTTGAAGCCGAGCAGGTGGTTGGAGAACCAGTCGGATATTGTTCGTTAGATGAAACTGATAACAAATTCATCAAATTTTCCCGCCTTCTTCCTTAAGCGGAAAAAGCATCAAGGCGGAAAATCGCTGCTAAGCCGATTTCCCGGCGGCAGGAAACTTCTCTTGTTTAATTGAACGGAGTCTCCGCGTTTTCACGTGGAGCTAAACTCCGCGTTTGCTCTGCAGACTTAAGGAATTTTAATCCGCATTTATTTTTCAAAAAACATCTGCCGGCAGGAACTTATCTTTCAAAGATGATTAGCGACCAGACTTAAAATCTGACCGTTTATCACTTTTAAATGATTTTCTACCGGATGCTGTGATTTTGCTTGATTTAGAACTAAAATCAATTTTCTGAATTTTATTGTTTGTGTTTTCTCTCATTTGCGTTTGTTGTATTTGTAAATTTTGGATTTTCACGACTTTTGTAAATCTTTCGGATTGTTTATTTTA
>DATHTS010000699.1:0-2960 GCA_035462935.1 Pyrinomonadaceae bacterium | reverse complement strand
CTTTGCAAAATTATTTCGTTTCGCGTCTGGAAGAACGCTTGCCGACGAAAAAAGATAAAATTCTCCATCAAATCCGGCGCGAGCGCGGCGGTAAGTTAAATTCGAATGAGTTCGGCGCAAGGATGTCGGGGAAAACCGAGAATTGGAAATTAGCCGTGAAAATGTTCGATTTGCATTTTAAGCGTTTGGGATTTGAGCCGTTTGAAACGGTTGAGAGAATTGAGGAGAAGCCTTTGCCGATTCAGCAAAGTTTGTTTTAGTTTTTCACCGCAGAGTTTTTGAAGGAAAAAGGCAAAAGGCAAAAGGCAAAAGATAAATGGCAAAATTCTTTTTACTTTTTACTTTTTACTTTTTACTTTTCTTTTCTGCGGTTTAATTTTCCTTTATAAATCTGTATCTTGAAATTTATGCAAAACAGAATCGAAGTTTTCAAACAGATGCTCGAAGCCGATCCCGACAATTCGATGGTTATGTTCGGTTTGGCGAAGGAATATGAAAAATTGGGGCAATACGCCGAGGTCGTTTCTCTTCTTGAACATTATTTAAGCCGCGCCGATGATGAAGGCAATGCTTACGGGATGTTGGCAAAGGCTTACGAAAAACAGGGCGACCGCGAGAAAGCAAAAGCGGCTTACGAAAAAGGCATCGAGGTTTCCAATGCTCACGGGCATCCTTCGATGGCGGAGGATTACCGGATGACGCTGGAGATGGATTACGCGGAATGAAATTGCCCGCGAATTATACGAATGAACACGAATATTTTTTATATTTTATTCGCGCCCATTCGCGCCGATTCGCGGGCAAAAATTTTACCTATTCGCTGATAATCGTTTCTCTCAATTCGCGGTTAGCTTTCTTAAAACCTGCTGAACGCGAATCGTGAATATTTAAGTTTTCCCCGGATTCGTCGGATTCTTCCCAGAGGCGACCAAAAATCATTTTTCCGGCTGTCGTCTGCAAAACGCTGGTGACGGCGACATCGGCGGTTTTGCCGATGAGTTTTCTGGCATTGTCCACGACGACCATCGTGCCGTCGTCGAGATAAGCGACGCCTTGATTGTATTCCTTGCCTTCTTTCAGGATGAAAACGCGCATCGCTTCGCCCGGCAAAACGACGGGTTTCAGGGCATTGGCGAGTTCGTTGATGTTCAAAACCTGAACGCCGCGAAGCTGTGAGACTTTGTTTAAATTAAAATCGTTGGTGACGATAACGGCTTCAAGCTGTTTGCCGAGCTCGATCAATTTCAAATCAACTTCCTTAACATTCGGAAAATCCGTTTCGACAATTTGAATGTCAATTTTGCTGTTGTTGCGAAGCCGCTGAAGCATATCAAGCCCACGACGACCGCGCTGTCGTTTGGAAGAATCGGGCGAATCGGCAACCTGCTGGAGTTCGGTCAGAATAAACTGCGGGATAATCAGCGTTCCGCCCAAAAATCCCGTCTCGGCGACATCGGCGATGCGCCCGTCAATAATCACGCTGGTGTCGAGGACTTTGTAATCCTGCTTGACGTTTTTATCGCTGAAAAAACCGCCCAAAACCGATAAATCAATATATTCGCCCTTCGCCGCGCCGACCATCAAGCCGATATAAGCCATAAAAAATGCAAGAGCAATCGTCAGAAAAGTCTGCATCTCGGCGGAAACGGCAGCTTCTTTTTGAATCGAGATCAAAACTCCGATTAAAAACGCGCCGACAATTCCTAAAATCGAGCCGACCGCCGCGCCGATCAGCGTTTTGAGCGAGGCGCGCCGCACGCGCATTTCACAACCGATAATTAACAGCCCGATCAAGCCGCCGAACAAAGCGGAAAGGATTAAACGCAAAGATTCGCCCATTCCAAGCGCGTTGAGCCGCTGCGTATTCTCGAACGGGTTGAGAATTATGCCCAAAAGTATCAGCAAGGCAATAAACCCGATTCTGATTATGAGAACATCTTGTTTCATATTGACAGAAATTTTAACACGAATTTAATTTAGTGAATAGTATATAACGAAAAACTGTATTCTGAAATTTTTTCCTACCTAATCGTCAAAATTTGCCCGTTTAACCCGACTGCTTCCGAAGAAAGCAAATAAACCACTGCCCGCGCCGCGTCATCTTCCGAAACGCCTGTTTTCGCGCGGAAAAGCTCTGCGTCAAGATTTTCTACCGGCTTTTTTGAATCTTCGCTGATAATGACGCAATTTACGCGAAACTTCGGCGCGAGCGTTTTCGCTAAAGATTTTGTAAAGCCGATCAAACCGGCTTGGACCGCCGCAAATGCAATATTTGTCTCGATTTCTTTAGAAAAGCCGATATTGACAATTACAGGCTTCGGGCGCGGTTTCATCAAAGGCAAAACCAACTGCGTAACGAAAAAAGCCGATTTCAAATTTCCGTCAACCGTTTTTTGCCAAACATCTTCAATGGTTTCTTCAAATGTCGAATCAGAGCGGAATTTCAAAGTATTTATCAGCAAATCAAGCCGACCGAACATTTTTTCGACTTCCGCAACCAAAGTCTTCGCGCCCTCTACGGTTGAAATATCCGCTTCGACCGTATTCGCCAGCGTTCCGAGAGATTGAAGTTCCTGCAAAGCGCGTTTGGAATTTTCATTCGTTTTTGAAAATCCGACTATAACGTAGCAGCCCAAAAGCGCGAGTTGGAGGGCGACGGCGCGTCCGACTGGATTTTCGCCGTCGGTAACGAGCGCGACTTTTTCGGCGAAAGCGTGTGAACTGTATGCGGGCATAAATTCAGTGGTCAGTAGTCAGTGGTCGGTGGTCAGTTGTTTGTTGTTTGCTGACTTTTACAGTTATCATAAATTTAAATTTGGTTGGCGGCAAGAATCGGCGACTTTAAATGCTTGCGGGCTTTTTACTGACTACTGACCACCGACCACTGACTACTGACCAATGGCAAAAACACCTGCAACAATCTACGTCTGCCAAAACTGCGGGCGACAGGAAAGAAAATG
>DATHTS010000698.1:0-2640 GCA_035462935.1 Pyrinomonadaceae bacterium | reverse complement strand
CTTTTGCGACAGGTGTTTTAGTGATTTTAGTCGGCAAAGCGACGCGGCTCGCTCAATTTCTCGATAAAGACGTGAAAGAATATGAGGCAGTTGTCCGGTTTGGATTTGAAACGGATACGGGCGACAGAACGGGAAACAGGAAAGAAGAGGAGAAGGGGGGAAGAGGAGAAGGGGAGAAAGTTTCGATTGGGAAAGTTGAAAGGATTTTGTCCGAGTTTCGTGGTGAAATAGAGCAGACGCCGCCGATGTATTCAGCTAAAAAGGTGGCGGGCAAAAAACTTTATGAACTGGCGCGGAAAGGATTGGAAATCGAGCGCAAGCCGCTAAAAGTTACGATTTATGAAATCGAAGTTCAAAAATCAAAGGTCGAAGATCAAAGCTTTGACGTTCCGATTAGAGTTTTGTGCTCCGCCGGAACTTACATTCGCGTTTTGGCTGAAGACATCGGCGGAAAAATCGGCATCGGTGCCCATCTGGCTGAACTGAGAAGAACGCGAGCGGGAAAATTCGATTTGTCGCAAGCCGCTACATTGGAAGAACTGGAGAAAATCGTTTCGGAAAATAATTTGGATGAAATTTTAATTTCGATGAACGAAGCCGTTTCGCATCTGCCGGAAGTCGTCTTGAGCGAGGCGGAAATAATCAAAACGCAAAGCGGACTAAAATTAAAATTTGAAGGCGACAAAATCGAGGATAATCAGCCGATGCGACTGATTGACCAAAAAGAAAATCTTATCGCCGTCGGTTTTTACAATAAAGAACAAAAATTTATCCAACCGCGTATTGTTGTGTTATAAAAAGATTATGAAAAAGAGACATCTAGCTTTAGGAACGGCGGGCGCAATCGGCGGTTTGATTGCCTGGAAAATGTTGACGCGGGCGCGGACGGTTAATTTTGCAGACTTCGCCGACCGAATCGCTCACGCGGAGAATTCGCATTTCGCCGAAGTTGACGGAATGACCGTCCATTATCAAGAATTTGGCGACGCGGCAAATCCGACGCTGATTTTGATTCACGGCTATACATCTTCGACTTACGTTTGGAGAAAGGCTGCGCCGCGTTTTGCCGAAGCAGGCTTTCACGTCGTTGCGGTTGATCTGCTCGGTTTCGGATTTTCCGAAAAGCCCGCGTGGTTTGATTATTCGATTGCTTCACAGGCGCGCGTGCTTGTCCGCCTGATGAACGTTCTGGGCATCGGCAGAGCCACGCTTGTTGGCAGTTCTTTCGGGGGCGCTGTCGCTTCGACCGTTGCGCTCGATTATAAAGAAAGAGTCGAAAAATTAGTTTTAATCGGCTCGGTCTGCAACGACGACGTGAAAAATCAGCCGATTTTGAAGCTCGCGGCAATCCCATTAGTCGGCGAAGTTATCACACCGTTTTTAACCGACTCAAAGGCGTTTATGCGCCATCGCATGAAAAACACGCTCGCGCCGGAAAACCATCACCTGATAACCGATGAGCGCATCGAAAACATCATCAGACCGCTCAAAGCCGCAGACGCACATCACGCGATTCTGCAAACAGCGCGAAGTTGGGAAGCCTGCCGCATCGAGACGGACGCGCAGTTTATCGAGCAGCCGACGCTTCTCGTCTGGGGCGATAAAGACAGGGTGATTCCAATGCAAAACGGCGAACGGCTTCACAATTCTATTTTGAACTCGCGTTTTGTTGTTTTTAAAAATTGCGGGCATATTCCGCAGGAAGAAAATCCCGGGCTTTTTGTTGATTTGGTGGCGGAATTTTGCCGCGACAGCAAAGGCAGGATTGATGCGAAAGATGATAAAGGAATAAGCGATTTTCAAAGTTAATTTGATTTTTTTAAAAATATCGGAAATGCCCGGTGATTTTCCAATCGAACAAAACATCTTCAGCTTTCGCGCCGCTGCCAATATTATGAATGATTAAATATCTCCCGCTTTCCTCGTTCCAAATGTTTGAAACAAGCCCGATGTGCGTCATTCCTTTTCCGTCCAAATCCCATGAAACAACATCGCCGGGCTGATAATCTTCCGCTTTGTCGGTAACCTGCAAAGATTTTCCCTTGCGCTCAAAAAACGTTTGCAGATTCGGCACTCGCCGGTGGTCAATGTTTCTGTCAGGCTTATTCAATCCCCAGTTTTTAGGATAAACCGCGAAATTTGTCCGCATATCCTCATGAACTTCTTTCTGTAAATCTACGCCCGCATTGCGAAAGGCGCGAATCACGACATCCGTGCAAACGCCCGTTTCAATCGGCACGTCGCCGTTGGGATAAGGAATAACGATATATGAAGGGTCGTAGGTCCTGGTCAAATTTGTCTGCTCAGCCGCATTTTCAAGCACTTGTCTTATTTCCTTTGATTCGATAGAGGAGAGTTTCGGTTTTGCAATAGAATTTGAAAACGGCTGCGGTTGGTCTTGTTCGTCAATCGTCGAAACATTTTCTCGGCAGGCGAAAGTTGATAGCAGAAATACAACCAAAAAGTTCTTTATTGCAAGTTTTGTATACAAAATCAGCATTTTTCTTTTTTCCAAACTCAATGGAGATTTATTTTAACTGAATTATATGAAGAATTGTTAAAGTTTTGAGATTTTTGTTGACTTAGAGCAGATTTAGAATCAGTGTAAGGAAAATTACTTTGTTTTGAGTCCCGCCTTCA
>DATHTS010000697.1:0-4530 GCA_035462935.1 Pyrinomonadaceae bacterium | reverse complement strand
CGATTCCGCTGGCGCTTTTAATGGCGGTCGTCGGAGTCGGCGGCGATCTGGCGGAAAGCGCGATGAAGCGCGGCTCGAAGATGAAAGACGCGGCAAACATCCTGCCCGGTCACGGCGGTCTTCTGGATAGATTGGACAGTTTGCTTTTTAACGCGCCGATTCTTTATTACTTTGCCCGGTTTTATTTCTAGAGATATACCTTAATTGCTTTCCCTTCAAAACTTCCAAAGATTCGATAAATGCGAAATTTGCTGAAACAAGCGCAAACGGCAAAGCGTTGTCTTTAGATAAGATTATGCGTCCACGCTCAAAAAATCTTTGGCGGAATCGGGATTTTCTAAAATTTTGGAGTGCACAAACGACATCGGTTTTCGGCACGCAGATAGCTTCTCTCGCTTATCCTTTAACGGCGATTCTCGTTCTTCAGGCTTCGTCCGTAGAGATGGGAATTTTGCGGGCGACTGGTTCGGCTTCGGCGGTTTTGGTCGGATTTTTCGCGGGTGTCATCGTTGATCGCGTCAGCCGCAAACCGCTCTTGATTTTCACGGATTTGGGACGCGCTTTTCTCGCTTCTTTGATCCCGGTTGCCGCTTTTCTTGGCGTCTTGCGAATCGAGCATCTTTTCATCATTTCGTTTTTTGCAGGCGCGTTGAATATAACTTCCGAAGTCGCGGCGATGGCGTTTCTGCCGTCCGTTGTCGAGAAGGAAAATCTTGTCGAAGGCAACAGTAAATTTGCCGCCACCGATTCCGTAGCGTCAATCGCGGGACCAGGTATTTCGGGACTTTTGGTGCAAATTTTAACAGCTCCCGTAGCGATTATTATTGACGCCGTTTCATTCGTTTTCTCAGCCTTCTTCGTCTGGACGATTCGCTCTCCCGAACGCGAAAAAGCAGTTAGAGAGGAAAGACGAAGCGTTTGGTCTGAAATCGTTGAGGGATTCGCGTTTGTTTATAAAAATCCGATTTTGCGCCCGCTCGCCGAAAGCATTGCGCTTCATTTTTTGTTTATGCTGATGATTTCGACAATTTTCACGCTTTATGCGATTCGTGAACTGCGCCTCGAACCGCTTCTGCTCGGCGTGATTTTTTCAGCTTTCGGCTTCGGGTTTTTATTCGGCGCATTGGCTGTCAAACGGCTTACAAATCGTTTCGGACAAGGCAAAATAATGGTTTTCGGAGCGTTGCTGAACGCCTTCGCCAGCCTGCTTATTCCGTCAGCTAGCGGCTCAACCGCAGTTTTCGTTTTATTCGCCGCGCATCTCCTTTTGGCGTTCGGAATCCAAATTCACGGCATAAATTTGATGAGCCTGCGCCAATCAATCACGCCGAATCATTTGCAGGGACGAATGAACGGCAGCTTTCGTTTCGTCAACGTTTGTATGATGATGTTCGGCGCGCTTTTCGCGGGTTTGTTGGGCGAATTGATCGGACTCCGTGCAACGCTTTTTATAGGCGCAATCGGAATGTTTTTGCCGTTTCTGCGTTTGTTTTTCTCGCCCGTCAGAAATTTCACGCCGCCGCCTGTCGAAAATCTTTAGCGGGCAATTTGCTTTTTAGCGCAGCCGTCTTGTATTCTTTTTAAGATTTTATGAGCGCAGTTCGATTCAACGACGATAATAATTGATTCGGCTTGGACAAAAAGATTTGTTCAAAGCCTTTCGTTTGTCGTAAAAATCGAAAGGCGTTTTTTTATTTGATAGTAGTTCGTTGTTCGTGGTTAGTTGTTTTTTGGTTTGATACAACTAACAACTGACAACGAACTACGAACAGCGATTATGTTAGCTGTTTTAGGAAATTTAGAGAGAACACACACTTGCGGCGAGCTTCGCGCCGGAGCGGTCGGCGAGGAAGTCGTTTTGATGGGCTGGACGGCGAAAAAGCGCGATTTCGGGATTTTTACCTTTATTGATTTGCGCGACCGCGAAGGAATCACGCAAATTGTCGTCAGCGAGGAAACCGCGCCCGAAGCGCACGCAAAAGCGAAAAACGTGCGTGGCGAGTTTGTTATCGCGGTAAAAGGAAAGGTCGTTGCGAGAACGCCGGAGACGGTTAATCCAAAGCTGCCGACGGGCGAAATTGAAGTGCAGATTAGTGATCTTTGGATTTTAAACGATGCCAAGGTGCTTCCTTTTGAACTCGAAAAAGCTGGTTCGCAAAATCTGGCTTCGGAAGATTTGCGCCTCAAATACCGCTATCTCGATTTGCGTCGCCCGCGCTTGCAGCGCAACATCCAGATGCGGGCGAAAGTAGTTGCCAAAATCCGCGAGTATTGCGACTCACACGGCTTTATCGAAATCGAAACGCCGATTTTGCTCAAATCCACACCCGAAGGCGCGCGGGATTTTATTGTTCCGTCGCGCATTCATAAGGGCAAATTTTTCGCCTTGCCGCAATCGCCGCAGATTTTGAAGCAAATCACGATGATTGCCGGTTTCGACAAGTATTACCAAATCGCCCGCTGTTTCCGGGACGAAGACCTTCGCGCCGACCGTCAGCCGGAGTTTACGCAGCTCGATTTGGAGATGAGCTTTACCAATCAGGAAATAATTTACCGCTTGATGGAAGGAATGTTCCGCCACGTTTTCAAACTGATTAACGTTGAGCTTCCCGCGCAATTTCCGCGAATGACCTACGCCGAAGCGATGCGGCGCTATGGAAGCGACAAGCCGGATTTACGTTTTGAGATGGAATTGCATGATTTAACTGATTTTGTAGAAGCATTTGCAACTATGCCTTCACCTTATGAAAGCAAACAAGCCTGTATTGTAGTTAAAGGCAAAGCTAATTATTCACGCAAAGTTTTGGATGACTTACAGAACTTTGTAAAACGTTACGGCGCAATGGGCTTAGGCTGGATAAAATTAGCTGATGAAATTACATCATCTGTGAAACGTTGGAATGAAAATGATCTTCATAAGGTCGCAACAATGGTAAATGCTGAAAAAAATGACTTGATATTAATTGTTGTAGGCAGAAAATCAGCAGTTACAGCTGCACTCGGTGCATTGAGAGTCGAAGTAGCAAAGCGCGAAAATCTGATCCTGAAAGACGTTTTCAAGCCGCTTTTGGTGATTGATTTTCCGATGTTTGAACACGACGAAGAAACGGACAATTATTTTGCGGCGCATCATCCGTTCACATCGCCGATGGATGAGGATTTGGAGATTTTTAAGCGCGCCGTCCAGAATGAAAGCGAGCGTCATCTGCTCGGAAAAGTTCGCGCCAAAGCTTACGACGCCGTCATCAACGGCATCGAATGCGCGGGCGGCTCGATTCGTATTCACCAGCGCGATGTGCAGGCTCTAAACTTCAAGGCTCTCGGTCTTTCGCCGGAAAAAGCCCGCGAGCGTTTCGGATTTTTCCTCGAAGCTCTGGAATACGGCACGCCGCCGCACGGCGGATTCGCCGCCGGAATCGAGCGCACTCTGATGGCGCTTTTGCAAACCGACAACATCCGCGACCTTATCGCCTTTCCGAAAACCGCTTCGGCGCAGGATTTGATGATGGATTCGCCGGGCGAAGTTGACGAGGCGCAGTTTGATGAGTTGGGGATTAAAATTGTCGAGTAAAAAAGAGAATCAGGCGGTTTGAAGCTCAATTTGTTTTAATTTTTGCTCAATTGGCTGGCGGAAGTAATCAGCGAAATCGGCTTGTTCTTTTTCCGTCCAGGATGAAAGAACTTCTGCAAAAAAAGATTCTGCCGCCGCCTGCTTCATCTGCGCTATCTCGCCGAGGACAAACATTGAAACGGTGAGGAATCCTCGCAACTTAGTTTGGCGATTTTCTTCATCTTGCAGTTCCTGTTCAACCGTTCGCCATAAACTTTCATTTCCGCCGGCGCGAGATGCGATTTCCGTCAAAACAAAAGCCCTGACCATCGTCGCCGGGTGTTTTTTGTTGGCTAAGAGTTCAGCCAGAGAAAGATTTCCGACTTTTTCCGAGAGATTATCGCCGGGATTTGTTTTCAGAAAAGACATAAAATTCTCTTAAAATTTTTCGCGCGCTTCGCATTTCATCCAAAATTTCTCTGGCAAGAGCGGCATTCTTTTGCTCTCTTGCAAATTTTAATTCTACAATATACGCCCAAAATTCGCTATACCAGCGTTTTTCATAGCTTTCAAAAAAGTATCTTGCGCCCGGAAATCCGAGTCTTTTGTCATGCTCGAAATGAAATTTCTCATGCCTTAAAGCGGAAATCGAAGCATCCGCATCTATCCGCAAATTGCCCGGCTGACCGCGAACGGCGGAAACGCCATAAGCCATATCTTTACCGGAAAAGCTGACCTTTACGCCCTGATTTTCCAGATAAGTAATTGTTTCATTCCATTCTGCCGGATGAGAAATTCTTCCCGCGCCATAATATTTCCGTGCCGGGTCGCCGCCAGTCCAAAACATCATCCCGCGATTCTCTCATAAATTTAATGATTGCCAAACCGCTTCGGCGCAGGATTTAATGATGGATTCGCCGGGCGAAGTTGACGAGGCGCAGCTTGATGAGTTGGGGATTGAAATTACCGAATAGCGAAAT
>DATHTS010000696.1:0-4182 GCA_035462935.1 Pyrinomonadaceae bacterium | reverse complement strand
AAGCAGAGCGGTTTTCAATGGTGGCAGGCGCGGATTTGGTTTAATTTGCAGATGTTCGATTTGCTGCGGATTGACCATTTTCGCGGATTCGTGGCAACCTGGGAAGTTCCCGCCGGAGATGAAACGGCGGAAAACGGGCAATGGGTGAATGCGCCCGGAAAGGAGTTGTTTTGGTCTCTGAAAAACGCTTTCGGCGAATTGCCTTTTATCGCCGAGGATTTGGGCGACATAACGCCGGATGTGATCGAACTGCGCGAAACTTTCGGTTTTCCGGGAATGAAAATTTTGCAGTTTGCTTTCGGCGGCGGCGCGGAAAACGGATATTTGCCGCATAATTACGAAAAAAACTTTGCGGCTTACACCGGCAATCACGATAACAATACAACGGTCGGCTGGTTTGATTCGGCAAGCAAACACGAAAAGAAATTCTGCCAGAAATATCTCGCCTGCAAGCGCAAGGATATAAATTGGAATTTTATCCGCGCCATCTGGCAATCGGTCGCTGATACGGCGATTGTTCCCTTGCAGGACGTTTTGGGATTAGGAAAAGAAGCGCGAATGAATTTTCCTTCGAGCAGTTTGGGAAACTGGCAATGGCGGTTTGAAAAAGAGCAACTGACGAAAGAGATAAGCGAAAAATTGCGGGAATTGACTGAAATTTACGGGAGAGGAAAAAATCAGTAGGCAGCGGCAGTTGGCGGTTGGCAGGAAATACCGACTGGAGCGGCTTTCCACCTAATTGAAAAAATTCGTCCTTGCTGACGGGCGGGCTTCTGAATTCGGGTCAGCTTTCATCTTTCAACCGTTTTAATTTCAACACCATTTTCAATCAAACTCATCTTTATCTTCCTTGCAAATTCCAACGCGTGCGCTCCGTCGCCGTGGATGCAGACGGTTTCGGCGCGAATCGGAATTTCTTCGTCGTTAACTGCCGTTACTTTTTGCTCGGAAATCATTTGCAAAACTTGTCTGACAGCATTTTCTGTATTGGTAATCAAAGCATTCGGCTCGCTTCGCGGCGTTAAGCTGCCGTCGGTTTGATAAGTTCGGTCGGCGAAAACTTCCGAAGCGGTTTTCAATTCCAGAGCTTCGGCTTCGGAAATCAAAAAACTTCCCGAAAGCCCGTAAAAAATCAAATTTTCATCAATTGCTTTAACGGCTTTTGCAATCGCTCCGGCTAAATTGGGTTCTTTTGCGGCTTGATTATAAAGCGCCCCGTGCGGTTTGACGTGATGAAGTTTTCCGCCGAAAGCCTCGCAAATGCCTTTAACCGCAGCGACTTGATACAAAATGATGTCATAAATTTCTTCAGCGGAAAGCGACATTGCGCGTCTGCCGAATCCCTGCAAATCAGGAAACGACGGATGCGCTCCGACGGCGGCGCCTTTTTGCAGCGCGATTTCAACCGTTTTCCGAATAACAGTCGCGTCTCCGGCGTGAAAGCCGCAGGCGATGTTGACGGATGAAACATAATACATCAGCGCGGCATCATTTCCCATTTGCCAAGCGCCGTAACTTTCGCCCATATCACAATTTAAATCTATGGAAAACATATTCGATTCAATCAACTATTTTTGCCTAACTCCGACTTTAAGCCAATTTAATTCGTTTTCAAACTCAATTTTCAAATTTTCTGCTTCCTCATTAGAGATAATTTCAAAAGCGATTTTGTCGTTTGCGCCGAGTTGGGCGACAAGCGGCAAATCGTTTTCAATTAGATGAGCAATGCGCGGATAGCCGCCCGAAGTTTGATGGTCAGCCATTAGAATTATCAGTTGATTATTCGGTAAAAGCTGAATCGTGCCGAAATTTACGGCGGAAGAAAGCAATTCTTGTTTTTGCCGGAAAACCAAGCCCGCGCCTTCCAGCCGAAAGCCCATTCTGTCAGACTCGTGCCGGATTTTATAATCTTCCAGAACAAATGTTTCCTTGCTCGGCTTAGTCAAATCCTCAAATTCCGCGCCTTTTGTTACCCGAACGGTCGGGGAAGAACTGTAAAAGGGAATCAGGCTGAACGAGATTTTATAATTTGCTTTTTGTCCTTTGCGTTTTGTGATTTGATTAAAAAAAATCCGGTCGTTTTCCCCTAATTTTCTGCCTTCAAATCCGCCGATTCCGGCTTTCAAATTTGTGCTTGCGCTTCCCAGCCATTTTTCTGTTTTGAATCCGCCTTTCACAGCTAAATAAGCGCGGTTGCCGGAAAACTTTCCGTTAAACGAGAGAATATCGCCTTTGTAAACAAAATAAGGTCGCCAGTTTTCAATTTTCCTTTCCCCGATTTTTGCTCCAAAATCTGCGCCGCAAAGCGCGAAAACCGCATCTTCTTCAAACAAAATCTGCGGCGCGGGAAAGTGCGTTTCAAGAACCGCTTCGTTTTCATCATTGCCAAGCAACACGTTTCTGAGCCGCGTGGCGGTTCTGTCCATCGCGCCGTTTGGATTAATCCCGAATCGCTGAAAACCTGTTCTGCCAAGGTCTTGAACAGTGGTTAGAATTCCGGCTTTTTTTAATAGAATGCTCATTAATTTTTGTTCGAAAAATTTAGTATGAAGATTCGCAATAAATTTGGAAATGAATGAATCGGAAAAATATACTGCGAAATAGTTGAAAGTGTATAGTTGAAAGTTGATAGTTTTGCTGCTTAACTCTTAACTCTCAACTCTTAACTCTCAACTGTTTTGCAAAATAATAATTAAAAACATTCCTCAAAACTTTCTCACTCAACCGGATAGAATTTTATCAAATCTCCTGCTTGCAAAAACGTCGGATTTTCGGCTTTCGGCGTAAAAAGTTCCAATTCCGTCCAACCGATGATTTGCCAGCCGCCGGGCGATTCCGACGGATAAATTCCGGTTTGCCGCCCGGCGATCCCGACGCTTCCTTTCGGAATTTTTACACGCGGATTTTCTTTGCGCGGCGCGGCGATTCGCTCGTCAACTTCGCCCATATAAGCAAAACCGGGAAGAAATCCGAGCATATAAACGCGGTAGGTTTGCGCGGTGAAAATCTTAATAACTTCGGCTTTTGGAAGTTGGCGGCTTTCGGCTACAAATTCCAAATCCAGCGCGTGTTCGGCAGAAAAATTCACGGGAATTTCGATTAAACGCGGTTCGTTTGTTTCCGTTTCGCCCAGATTTTTCAAAGCACCGGAAGCGAAATGCTTTACAGCGTCAAATGCCGTTGAAAATTCACGGAAATTTTTGCGAACCTGATAAAGATCGTAAAAGATTGTTAGCGAAGCATATGCGGGAAGCGATTCGATAAAACCGGGGAAAGAGTTTTTCTCGAAAAATTTTTCGAGCTGAATCACGCGATTATTAATTTCGGGCGAGATTTCGCTGCCGAAATTGACGGTTAAAGCGCCTTCACCGAGAGGAAAAAAATCTGCATCGTTCATTTCAAACGAAATTTTATCCGATTTGAAGAAAAAGTAAAATTTCTGTTGAGTTTTTTGAGATTTAAGGATTGCCTGCCAATCTTTCAATCTCCTTTGCCGTCCAATCGCAAAGAATTTTTACTTGTTCATCGTGAAGCCTTGCGTTCCAATGAAGCCATAAATATGAAGGAAGAGGCATTTCTCTGCTTTCGACCATTTCGCAGATTTCTTCCAGTTTTCGGGTTTTCCGTTTTGTGTCATATGTGTTCCAGATTGAAAAATTCAGCTCGCGCCGACCGTCCTCGACGTGCTCGACCATTTTCCATGAAACCGGCGCGATATTTGAATACCAAATCCAGTTGGTTTGATTTGTGTGGCAGTCATTACAGGAAGTTTGCAGGATATTTTGAACATCTTCGGGAACTTCGGTCGAGGCTTGTAAAGTTTCGGCTTCGACAACCGGAAGATTTATCCGGTCGGGACGAAAAAATTGGATGGCGATAATGAAGATGAACAAAACAATGGCGATTATTTTCAGGATTTTTTTCATAAAATAAAAAATTGGACGCTGATTTTGTCAATTAGACGGATTAACGCAAATTTTTCTTCAAAATTTATCGGTTAAAATCCGGGAAATTGACGTTTATCCGTGTCTTTTTCTTTATTTTTTATAACTCACACGCCAAATCTTTTTCCCGCCGTCGTCGGCAATCAAAAGCGAACCGTCGGAGCTTACCAGCAATCCGACCGGTCTGCCCCAAACATCTCTGGAATTTTCGTCGGGCAGCCAGCCTGAAACAAAATCT